>NZ_CAUVXP010000149.1:0-14650 GCF_963555955.1 Protofrankia sp. Cas3 | reverse complement strand
CTGTGAACGGCTCCTGTTGGACCGCACGGCCGACGACACCGATAACGGGGCTGCGGTAGCGGCCTGAGTCTGGTTCTTCTCCTCGCGGGTGCCGGGACCGATTGCGAGCGCTGTTCTTCGCCGGTTCCGGACCGCTGATTCTCGATTCTTCCAATGCTGGGTGGGTGTGATCTGTCATGGCCAGAATCAACGGCTCCCGGCCGTTTCCCGACGTGCCGACCAGGCATCCGAAAATCGACGTGCCGCTGTGGGCGGTCCTACTCGGGCTCGCCGGCCGGATAGGCGCCCACCTGGTCGTGTTCCTCGTCCGGCATCCGGTGGCGGTTGCGGTGCTGCTCGCGGTGGCGGTGGTCCGCCAGCGGTTCGGCCTGGTCGGGCTCGGCGTCGGGCTCCTGGTCCTGGCCGTGGTCGCCGGGCTGTGGCGGCTGCTCCATCGCCGGTCGTTCACCTGGCTGGTCGGCTGGATCCGCGGCCGGCTGCGGCTGCTGGTCATCTACCGGTGGCGGTGGCGTCCGGTCATGGTCCATACGGATCTCGCGATTCGGATTCCGGTGTCCAACGGCGACCGGGTCTCCTTCGCCGAAACGTTCCCCCGGATCCGGACGATCCGGTCGGACCGGTGGGGCGACCAGCTGCGGATCGAGCTGCTCTACGGGCAGACCCCCGAGCTGTGGGCGGAGCAGGCCGAGGCGCTGCGGCACGCGTTTCGGGCGCGGTCGTGTCGGATCCGTTCCGATCGGGTGGGGTTCATCTGGGTGGACTTCGCCCGCCGCGATCCCCTCGCCGTTCCCGTCCCCCCGTTCGACCTGGACGGGCCTGATGCCGACGGAACCGGCGATGGCGACGATGACGGTCCGGTGGATCTGTCCGGGATTCCGGTCGGCCGCCGGGAGGATGGCGAGCTGTGGCGGCTGCCGGTCCGCGGCGCCCATGTGCTGATCGCCGGGGCGACCGGGGCGGGGAAAAGCGCGGCGGTGTGGGCGACGATCCGCGGCCTTGCCCCGGCGGTCCGCGCCGGCCTGGTCGAACTCTGGGTGTGTGATCCAAAAGGCGGCATGGAGCTCGCGTTCGGGCAGGCGATGTTCTCCCGGTTCGCGACCGACACCGACAGCATCGCCGATCTCCTCGACGACGCGGTGGCGGTCATGCGGAAACGCGCCGCTCGGCTGCGCGGGGTGGCCCGGTCGCACACTCCGACCACCGACGAACCCTTGATCGTCGTGATCGTCGATGAGATCGCCTCACTCACCTCCTATGTCACCGACCGGGACCTGAAGCGGCGGCTGTCGGCGTCGTTGCCGCTGCTGCTGTCCCAAGGCCGGGCACCGGGCGTGGTGGTGATCGGTGCGGTGCAGGATCCCCGCAAAGAGGTGCTGCCGTTCCGGGACCTGTTCCCGGTCCGGGTCGCGCTGCGGATGACCGAAGCCGACCAGGTCGATCTCGTGCTCGGGGACGGTGCCCGCGACCGCGGGGCACGCGCGGATGAGATCGGCGAGGACATGCCCGGGGTCGGCTACGTGCTCCTCGACGGGCAGGCGGACCCGGTGCGGGTGCGGGCGGCCTGGGTCGACGATGCGGAAATCTCGCGGATGGCCCGTCGGTATCCGGTGCCGGCGGTCGCCGAACTGCTCGATCTGGTCGGTGACGGTCCGGACGGCTGGACACCGGATGTGGACGGGCGGGCGGCATGACGGCGGGTCCGGAGGAATACGCCCCGGTGTATCCGCTGCCGGTCTGCGGCTGGTGCCGGCATCTGTGGGTCGCGCACTGGGCGGATGACGGCTGCCAGATACCGGCGGGGCGGTGGCGGGTGTGTGGCTGCCGAGAACCGCCACCCGACCACCCCGACCAACCTCACCCCGATCTCGACGATGACGGCCAGGACCACGGACAGAAGGGACGGGCGGCATGACCGAGGTGAGCACCCCGCCGCCGGCGGGTAGCCGGGCCGCCCGCCTGCGCCAGCCGCTGGCCCGCCATGTCCTGGAGGCGGTCGCGGCGGAGAACGGGGTGTGTATCCGCCCACTGGCGATGCGCCGCGTGGACATGGTTACCGGGGAAACTGAGATCATCCCGATGGCGTGCGGGGCCACCCTCGCGAGCAAGTGTCCGCCGTGTGCGGAGCGTGCCCGCAAGCTCCGGATGGCGCAGTGCAAGGCCGGCTGGCATCTCGATGACGAACCACTCCCCGACCCCGACCCGCCGACCGACGATGCGAAGACGCTGGTCCAGCTCCGGGCGGATCTCGAAGCGGTCCGCACCGACGCTGTGACCGGCCACGATGTGGATCAGGTCGGCGAAGTCGACGATCTGATCTCCCAAGTGGACGCGGCGTTGGAAGACCTCGGGGTGCGCGGGAAGGCGGCGCCGGACAGTCGGGATCGGCCGCGGCGGACCCGGTCCACCCGCCGGCGCCAAGACGTCGCCGACCTGCCCCGGCTGCCGGTGGATCGGCGGACCGTGGGGCGGACGTTCACCGGAGCGGACGGGACGGTGTGGCGGCCGTCGATGTTCCTCACCCTCACCTGCGACAGCTACGGCCGGGTCACCTCGGAGGGCGCCCCGGTGGACCCGGACGGTTACGACTATCGGCGGGCGGCCCGGGATGCGATCCACTTTCCCAAGCTGGTGGATCGGTTCTGGCAGAACATGCGGCGGGCGGTGGGGTACGACGTCCAGTACTTCGCCTGTCTGGAGCCGCAACGGCGGTTGGCTCCCCATCTGCACGCGGCGATGCGCGGCACGATCCCGCGAGTGCTGCTCCGCCAGGTCGCGGCGGCGACCTATCACCAGGTGTGGTGGCCGGCCTGCGACCGGGCGATCTACAGCGCCGACCGGCTGCCCGTCTGGGACGAGCAAGCGGGCGGCTACCTCGACCCGGACTCGGGCGCATCCCTGCCGACCTGGGATGAGGCGTTGGACGCGATCGGCGACGATGCCGAACCCGCCCACGTCGTCCGCTTCGGGGTGCAGGTTCGCGCCGACGGGGTGACCGCGACCAACAGCAACACCGGCCGGTTGATCGGCTACCTGACCAAGTACCTGACGAAGTCGTTGGACACCTGCCACACCATCGCCACCGACGCGCAGCGGAACCATGTTGATCGGCTCGCCGACGCGCTGCGGTACGAACCGTGCTCGCCGGGCTGCGCGAACTGGCTGCGCTACGGCGTCCAACCGAAAAACCCCCGCGGCGGGCTCGTGCCCGGACGATGCAAGGGCAAAGTCCACCGGCGCGAAACCCTCGGCTTCGGCGGACGCCGCGTGCTGGTCTCCCGGAAGTGGTCGGGCAAGACTCTTGCCGACCACAAAGAAGATCGGAAGGTGTGGATTCGGGAACAGCTCGCGGTCCTCGGCCATACCGATACCGACACCGGCGACGGCGGCCAGGGCGCCGCGCCCGACCGGGTGGTCTGGCAGCTCCTGCACCCCGGGGACCCGGCGACACCCCGCCGGGAACACCTGCTGCTGCGCGCGGTCGCGGACCGGCACCGCTGGCGCGCCCAACTCGACGCGGCCCGTGCGGCCCGCGGAGATCCCCACCCGGTTTCGGCAACCGACCCTGGCATGCCCCACGCCGCCTGACCCGACAACTGATCAATGGAGGGGCCATGCGCTCGACAGCATCCAGTACGGCTTTGCCCTGGTTCGGGCGGGCTCCGCCCATAGCCCCGGCTTAATCGTCCGCATGGCAGGCGGTCCCGGCGGGTGCGCCAAACACCACACCGGGACCTTGATCCGCACCCCTTACCCAACAAGGAGCGACAGACCCGATGCCTATCATTCCGCCCGGCCACGGCCCATGGCGCAGCCCCTCCGCCGGCGAACCGTTCGTCAGCATGCACCGCACCAACCACGGCGACTACGAAGTCACCGTCCGACCCGGCGCCGACGGTTTCGACCTCGCCCGCGTCCTGGTCACCCTCCCCATGGACGCGGTGTTCACCGAAGCGTTCGGCGACGTCGAAACCATCCTCATCTTCCGCACGCCGACCGGCACCCGTGTGCCCGCTCCTGCTGGTGCCCCGACAGCCGACGGGAACGGCAACGGCGGATCTGCTGCTTCCGCCAATCCGCAATCCCCCGCCGGATGGGTGCCACAGATCCCGCTGACCAACGACACCCGACCGATTTCGGCAACCGTCACCAGGCAACTTCTCGCCTACGTCCTGGCGGCCCTCGTCGCGACCCCCGGTTCCACCAGAGGCGTTCCCGGCGGCGCGCGGACCATCCCACGCTGAGGCGAAACCGCCGCGGTCTCCCCTCCATTTTTTCCCCGTCCCTGTCCGGCAGACACTGCCACGCCACAGGGACGGGGACCCTGACCCAGAAAGGCTCCCGTGGATCACCTACTTACGGTCGAACAGGCGGCTGAAATCCTCGGTACACCGGTCCGGTTCGTACAGCGGATGATCGCGGAACGGCGAATCGCCTACATCCGGCTCGGCAAGGTAAAGCACGTCCGGATCTACCGGAGCGACCTCGACGCGTTCATTACGGCCGGTCGCGTCGAAGCGAACGACGTTCCCACCCCGCGCAGGCGGAGGGCGGCATGAAGCGGCGGCGCTACGGCAACGTTCGCAAGCTGTCATCGGGACGCTGGCAGGCCCGCATTACAGGTCCAGACGGCAAGATGATCCCCCTCGGCACCTTCGCGATGAAACGCGAAGCTGACCAGGCACTCGCGGCGACCGAGACCGACCAGACACGCGGCACGTGGACCGACCCGTCCACCGGTAAGCAACGCTTCGACGCGTTCGCCGAACACTGGATGCGGACACGCGCGCTGCGTCCGATGACCCGCACCCTGTACGAGCGGCAGCTACGGCTACGCATCCTGCCGACGTTCAAAAGCCTCGCCGTAGCCGAAATCGCGCCGAAGCTTGTCCGCGAATGGTATGCGGGGCTGATGGCGGAGGCCACGACGAACGGACGCGGTGTGGTGACGGTGGAAACCACCTACCGGCTTCTCCGCGCAATCCTGATGACAGCAGTTGAGGACGGGCTTATCCCCAAGAACCCGTGTCGGATCAAAGGTGCCGGCACCGTCCGTGACGCACCCCGCCCAGAGATCACGATCGCACAGCTCTGGAAACTCGTCGACACCGTGCCCGAGCGGTATGCGGCGCTCGTGCTCCTGGCCTCGGCAACGGCGCTTCGCTCGGGAGAACTCTCCGCACTGCGCCGGCGAAACATCGACCTGCACCGGCGAACGATCCGTATCGACCCGGACGACGGGCAGTATGTCGAGCCCGGCGGCGGGCAGAAGCCGTACTTCGGGCCACCCAAGTCCGACGCGGGCGCACGCACGATCGTGATCCCGGATGCGATCCTTGGCCGTCTCGCGGTCCACATGGCGGAGCACGCCCAACCCGGCCCGGACGGGCTGGTGTTCACGACCAAGGACGGCAACCCCGTCAGCCGGCACAACCGCTCATGGTGGCGGCGGGCCTGCCGGATCGTCGGTGTCGACGAGGAAGCCCATCTTCACGACTGCCGGCACGCGGGTCTGACGCTCGCTGCGCAGTCCGGCGCCACCCTGCGCGAACTGATGGCGCTCGGTGGCCACTCGACCCCGCGCGCCGCGCTGATCTATCAGCGTGCCAGCGGGGAGCGGGCGTCCGAAGTCGCCCGGGGAATGTCGGCCCGCCTGGCAAAGGGTGACCCCCGGCCGCGCCGGTCCTGATGGCACATCCGCCGCTACTGGCACGCCAATGGCACAAACGGACCTCAGCCATAGGAACGTGGGGGTTCCAGGGGGCTCGGCCCCCTGGGCAGACAATACGAAACAAGCAGGTCAGACCCTGTCTGACACACTTCGCCCGGAGTGGAGCGGGCGACGGGAATCGAACCCGCGTTGCAAGCTTGGGAAGCTCGTGTTCTACCTCTGAACTACGCCCGCGTAGTACGTACAGCATCCTACAGGCCGCCACGGTCGCGGTGCGGGCAGGCCCCGCCCGTGCCGGTATGCGTCGCCGGGCCCGTGTGGGGTTCGAGGCGACCCGCGTCGAACCCAGGTCGACAGGGTGATGACACGTGGCGAACCGCCGCACCGGCGCCCCGACGCGAGATAGCTAGATCATATGACTACTCTCCGGAGTCAATGCGCCACATGAGCGCAACCCCGGGGAGGAACACGTGCGATTTCGCAAGACGCTCGTCGCGCTGGCGACCGGAGTCCTGGTCGTCGGCGGCACGACATCCGCCACCGCCGGCGACATCGCGATCACCAGCGGCCTGCCAACGGTGTCGATCACGCCGCTCGACCAGTGCTCCGCGGCCAACCTCGACGACGATCGCCGCCTCGGACCGGCGAACCTCCCGCTCTTCGGCGCGGTGGGCAAGACGCTCTTCTTCTATGACAGGACCGGCGGCCAGCCCACGCAGCAGTTCCTGGACACCTGGTGGGATCCTTCCATCCAGACGCCTTTTGGCCTCGGAAACTGGGTGTATCCCGCGAATTCCGGATATTATATCAATCCGAATGGTACGCCTGTACGAATGGTGACAGCGCTGACTCCGGGGCAGGAAATCGACCGGTTCGGCGGGACGGGTGGCAACTTCCTCTCCCCCGAGGGAACGCGGTATGCCGACCGGGCCCTCCCGCCGTCCAACCTGGACTCCACCACGGACCCAGGTGGCTGTGACTACCACGTCTACCGGGTATTGAAGGCGTTTCACGTCTACTCCGGAGCGATTCGCCCGTGGTTCGACCAGCCCGGCAACGGTCGGCAGTACCAGCTGGTGTGTTCGCTCATCCCAGCGTCGCAGGGCTGCGACCCGACGACCGATGCCCTGCCCGTCCAGTGGCTCCTCGACAACCAGTACCTGGCGGAGGTCCCCCCGAAGGACGTGTAGCTCGACGTGGCCGGCTCCCGCGGCGGGACAGGAGCTACCGGCGGCCGCCGCGGCAACCACCGCAAGCGGTAGCGTGCTCGAACGTGCTGCTGTCTGACGGGGACATCCGAGCGGAGATCGTCGCGGGCCGCGTATGCCTGGACCCGTACGATCCGGCGCTCGTCCAGCCGAGCAGCGTCGACCTGCGGCTCGACCGGTGGTTCCGGGTGTTTCAGAACCACCGGTACAGCCACATCGACCCCGCCGTCGAGCAGGAGGACCTCACCGACCTCATCGCCCCGGACGACGACGAGCCGTTCGTCCTGCATCCCGGCGAGTTCGTGCTCGGCTCCACACTGGAGATCATCACCCTGCCCGACGATCTCGCCGGCCGGCTGGAGGGCAAGTCCAGCCTCGGACGCCTGGGCCTGCTCACGCACTCCACCGCCGGTTTCATCGACCCCGGCTTCTCCGGCCACGTCACCCTTGAGCTGTCGAATGTCGCGACCTTGCCGATCAAACTCTGGCCGGGGATGAAGATCGGACAGCTCTGCCTGTTCCGGCTCTCCTCCCCGGCCACCCATCCCTATGGTTCAGCCGTCTACGGTTCCCGCTACCAGGGTCAACGCGGCCCGACGCCGTCCCGCGCGTACCGCGACTTCACCCGTGCGGCGGTGCCACCGGGCGACCGCGACCCGACCCTGCCGTAACCATGCGACGATCAGAAACCCAGGCAGCCAACAGGTCAGGCGATCAACAGGTCAGGCGATCAACGGGTCAGGCGATCAACGGGTCAGGCGATCAGAGGTCCCCCCGTCGGTGCGGAAGAGCTCCGGTTCCCGCCCGGGTGGCTGCAGCGGCCGGGGCCGGGCCGGGGTGGCAGGCACATCACGGCATACCGGACCCGCCATCGACACCTCGAGAGCTTCACCATGATGCAGGATGGTGATCGGGTCGCCCCGCAGCAGGACGTAGCATGCGACGGCATCGGTGACCTCGACCCGCAGCCGCCGTCCCCGTGGGCACACGATGAACGCGAGCCTGCTGATCCCCTCCGGCAGCCGGGGCGTGAACGACAGGGTGGCCGGGTTGGCCGTTCCCGAGTTTCCTGTTCCCGAGTTGGCGGGTCCGGGGTAGTCACGCAGCCCGCCGAACCCCTCGACCAGCGCGATCCAGCTTCCGGCCAGGGACGCCATGTGCAGGCCGTCGAGGGCGCGGCCGTCCAGGTCACGAAGGTCGATCAGTGCCGCTTCGCGCAGGTAGTCATGGGCAAGCCCGAGATGCCCGACCTCGGCCGCCAACACCGCCTGGGCCGATGAGGACAACGAGGAGTCGCGAACGGTCAGCCCCTCGTAGTAGGCGAAGTTGCGGGCCTTCTGCTCGTCGGTGAACGACTCCCCCCGGCGTTGCATCGCCAACACCAGATCTGCCTGCTTCACCACCTGTTTGCGGTACAGGTCGAAATACGGAAAATGCAGGAGGAGCGGGTACTGGTCAGGACGCGTCTGCTCAAAATCCCACACCTGATGGCGGGTGAACCCAGCCGACTGGGGGTGCACGCCCAGCTTTTCATCGAAGGGGATGCACATGTTCTCGGCGGCGTCCCGCCAGGACGCGGCCTCCTCGGCGTTCACGCCCAGTTCGTGCGCCTTCTCCGGATGCCGCCGGACCGCGTTCGCCGCCTCCACCAGATTCTGCTGTGCCATCACATTGGTATAGATGTTGTTGTCGACGACCGCGCTGTACTCGTCCGGCCCGGTGACTCCGTCGATGTTGAAGGCGCCATCCAGGTCATGATGACCCAGAGACCGCCAGAGCCTGGCCGTTTCAACCAACAGTTCCAGGCCGATTTCCCGGTCGAATACGTCGTCGCCGGTGACGCGGACATGACGCACGACCGCGTCCGCTATATCCGCATTGATGTGGAACGCCGCCGTGCCGGCGGGCCAGTACCCGGAGCACTCCTCTCCGTGAATGGTCCGCCACGGGAAGGCCGCTCCGGAGAGGCCGAGCAGGTGGGCCCGTTCCCGGGCCATGGGCAGGGTGGCCTGCCGCCACCGCAGCGCGTCCGCCGCCGCGTTCGGCACGGTGTAGGTGAGCACGGGAAGGACGTAGCTTTCCGAATCCCAGAACGTGTGGCCGTCGTATCCGGGACCGGTGAGACCCTTCGCCGGAATCGGCCGACGCTCGGCCCGCGCACTCGCGGACAGGACGTGGAACAGGGCGAAACGGACGGCCTGCTGCACCTCGGCATCACCGTCGACCTCGACGTCCGCACGGGCCCAGAAGTCGTCAAGATAGGCCCGCTGTTCGGTGAGCAGCCCCGCCCAGCCGGTCTGGCGGGCGGCGGTCAGCGCGGCCGCGGCCTGGTCGCGCAGGGCCGGCAGGGAACGCTGTACCGACCAGCCATAGGCGATGAACTTGACAAACCGCAACTTCTGACCTGGATCCAGCAGGATGGTGATGGTCACCCGGCAGGAATCGGCATCACTCTCAGCGGTCACCCCGGTCGAGGACCGCCGGTCAATGACATGATCCATGGCGGCGGCGACCCGGATGCCGCTGTGTCGCGTCCGGTGCACCAGCTCGGCATGCGAACCGTGGCTGCCGTTCCACTCCGCCACCAGCGGAGCCTCCAGTACGGCGGCGGCCCGCGGGTCCGCGGACTGCGTCGGCAACTGCTCGTTGGCGACCAGTTCGGACTGCACGACCAGCCGGGCCGAGGCGTCCAGTGGCTCGACCTCGTAGCAGATCGCCGCCATGGCCCGCTGCACGAAGGAGACCAACCGCACCGATGACACGCGGACCGCCTGGCCCGCCGGTGACACCCATTCGGCGGTCCGGCTCAGCACGCCCCGGCGGAAGTCCAGGATCCGTTCGTGGGACCGCAGGTCCCCGTACCGGACGTCGAAGGGTTCATCATCCACCAACAGACGGATGAGCTTTCCATTGGTAATATTGATCATCGTCTGGCCGGACTCCGGGTAGCCGTAACCGGCTTCCGCGTAGGGCAACGGCCGCAGCTCGTGGACGGAGTTGAGATAGCTGCCGGGCAATGCGTGCGGCTCTCCCTCATCGAGGTTCGCCCGCAGGCCGACATGCCCATTGGACAGGGCGAACAGCGACTCCGCCCGGGCCAGCCGGTTCGGATCGAGGCCGCATTCGCGCAGCTGCCATGGATCGACCGGAAACGACATGCTACCGATCACGAGCCGCTCCCGCTGCCGCGGACCGCACGGTCCGCACCCGCACGGTCGGTGCCCATACTGCCGGCGACGTCGTCGGTGTCGAACAGCTCACCGAGGTCGGAGATGACGATATCCGCACCATGCGAGCGCAGAGCGTCCGCATGCCCGACCCGGTCGACGCCGACGACGAACCCGAAACCTCCGGCCCGCCCCGCCTCGACCCCGGCGATCGCATCTTCGAATACCACCGCGCGCGACGGCACCACGCCGAGCGCGCGGGCACCGGCCAGAAAGGTGTCAGGCGCCGGTTTACCCGCCAGGTGCTCGCGTTCGGCGACAATACCGTCGATCCGGACAGGTAGCAGACTATCGATGCCGGCGGCGGCAAGTACCTCCGCGCAGTTCGCGCTCGACGATACGACGGCCCGTGGGACGCCTGCAGTCGCCAGTGCTCGGAGGTAACGTACAGAACCGGGATAGGCGGCAACGCCACCTTTACGGATCATGGCTGTTACGAGTTCGTTCTTGCGTTTGCCCAGGCCATGGACTGTGTCGGCGGATGGAGGATCGTCCGGGCCGCCTTGGGGCAGCTCGATGTGACGGGAAGCGAGAAACGACCTGATGCCGTCCACCCGGGACTTGCCGTCAACATAGGGGGGATAATCGTCAGCAACGCTGAACGGAATAAATGGATCATCGGTGCGTTCCGCCCGCCGGCGGAGTAATGTGTCGAACATCTCCTTCCAGGCTGCGGCGTGGACGGCGGCCGTCTGCGTCAGCACACCATCCAGGTCGAAGAGGCGTGCCCTGATGTGTTCGGGTAGTCCGAGCATCCGTTCAGTCCTCTCGGGAGCGCCTGCGGGATCGTCCTACCCGGGGACACCCGTGCCTGACCGTGCGGCACGCGAGGTAACGTCCCGCGGGCGGTCCCAAGCGGGCCGGACAGGTCTCAGACCGATACCCGTACCCAGCCGGCCAGCGGCGGCGCGACTATGATCTTTCGTGCCACTGACGGCCACCGGACCTGACGCAGGGAAAGGAGGCACCGTCCGTGACAACCGTCAGCCGCGACAGCCCTCCCACGAAGGCCACCGCAACGAGCCAGCTCGGCGGCGATGCCCATGGGAATCATGGGAGCTCACGGCCGGCACGACCTCTGTTGCCGGCCTGGAACCGCTCATGGGTCCCGACCGTGGCCGCTGCTCTGGTGTTCATTGCTGGACTGATCGACATCGTGTCGGCGGTCACGCCGGAGTGGCGCGACCGGCTGGACGTGATCCGTCAGATCCTGCCGGGGGCGGCATCGCGCCAGGCCGCCGCCTTCACCGTGGTGGTCGGGCTCCTCCTGCTGCTACTCGCCCGTGGTCTGCGCCGACGCAAACGCCGCGCGTGGCTCGGTGTGGTGACGCTGCTGGGCGCAAGCGTCGTCCTGCACGTGGTCAAAGGTCTCGACGTCGAAGAAGCGGTCGCGTCGGCGGCGCTGGTCGTCGGGCTGGTGCTGGCCCGTGGCGAGTTCCAGGCCAAGGGTGATCCGACGACCCGGTGGCGGGCGCTGTGGGTCGGGCTGCTCCTCACCGCGGCCTCGATCACAGTCGGGATGCTCCTGCTGCGGATGGGCGCCGGCCGTCTACTCGGTCCGCATCCGCTGACCACTCAGTTCACACACGTCGTCGAGGGTCTGGTCGGCATCCACGGACCGCTCCGGTTCAGCTCCGATCGGCTCTCCGACCTCGTCACCCGGATGCTGCTCACCATGGGCCTGCTCACCATCGCCACTGTCGTGTACCTGGCGCTACGCCCGCCGGAACCACGCCCGCGACTGTCCGCCGAGGACGTCGAGCGGATGCGCGCGCTGCTCACGCGGCACGGGGACGCCGACTCGCTGGGTTACTTCGCCCTGCGCGGCGACAAGACCGTCGTCTGGTCGCCGACGAGCAAGGCCTGCGTGGCCTACCGGGTGGTGTCCGGGGTGATGCTCGCCAGCGGCGATCCGCTCGGTGACAACGAAGCATGGCCGGGCGCGATCCGGGAGTTCCTGCGGATCGCCGCCGAACACGCCTGGATACCAGCGGTAATCGGCTGCTCCGAAACCGGCGGAAAAGCGTGGGAACGGGTCGGCCTGTCCGCGCTCGAATTCGGCGACGAAGCAATCATCGATGTGCGGACCTTCACCCTTGAAGGCCGCGACATGCGAAACGTCCGGCAAGCTGTCGGCCGGGTCGAGCGAGCCGGCTACACCTGCCGTGCCCTTCGGATGGGCGACCTGCCCGCCGACGAACGCAAACGGTTGAAGGAGCAGGCCGAGGCGTGGCGCGGGGCGGAAACCGAACGCGGTTTCTCCATGGCACTCGGCCGGATCGGTGAACCCAGCGACGACAACTGCGTCGTGGTTATGGCCTTTGACCGCGACGGGCCCGACAGCGGCGGTTCGGGCTGCGGCGGTTCGGGCAGCGGCGGTTCGGGCAGCGCACACTCAGGCAGCGCACACTCAGGCAACGCGCAGGACCGCGACGGGTCGCTGGACAAAAAGAGCGAACCGCGGCTGCGGGCGCTGCTGCACTTCGTCCCGTGGGGACCTCGGGGCCTTTCGCTGGACATGATGGTGCGCGACCGCGCCGCGGACAACGGGCTGAACGACTTCCTGATCGTCTCAGCGGTACGGGCCGCGACCGGGCTGAACGTGGACCGGCTGTCCTTGAACTTCGCCTTCTTCCGGTCCGCCTTGGAACGCGGCCAGCGACTCGGTGCCGGGCCGGTGACCCGACGTTTCCGAGGGCTGCTGGTCTTCCTCTCCCGCTGGTTCCAGATCGACAGCCTTTACCGGTTCAACGCGAAGTTCCAACCGCAGTGGTCGCCGCGCTACATCTGCTTTCCAACGAACCGTGACCTTCCTCGCATCGCCCTGGCCATGCTTGAAGCCGAGGCGTTCCTGGTCTGGCCACGGCTGACGATGCTCCCGGGCGCGCGCCGCATGGCGCAGCTGACCCGCCGCCGCCCATCCTGCTGAGTGGTGAGGCCCGAACGCGGAAAAGCCCGGAACGATGTGAATTGGGTGCTGTCAGCATGACAGTGGACTCACATCGTTTCGGGCGTCACCACATCAGTCGGACCCGGATGCTCCCGCCCCGTCTGTCGACCCGGCCGCGTCCGCGGCAACCGTGGTGCCCACCGTGGCCGTCGAGATGCCCCCGGCCTGGACCGGTGCGGCCAGCGAGCGGGCGAGCAGCTGGGAGACGTCGAGGACCTCGACGCCCTCCTTCGCCCCACCCGACTGCTTCTTCTCGGTCACGGCATCGGTCAGCATGACGATGCAGAACGGACAGGCCGTGGAGACGATGTCCGGATCGAGCGCGAGCGCCTCATCCACCCGTTCGACGTTGACCCGCTTCCCGATCTTCTCTTCCATCCACATGCGGGCGCCACCGGCGCCACAGCAGAAGCCGCGCTCCTTGCAGCGGTGCATCTCCTGGCTGCGCAGGCCCGGAATGCTGTCGAGGATCTCCCGCGGCGGGGTGTAGACCTGGTTGTGTCGACCGAGGAAACACGGGTCGTGGTAGGTGACGGAGGAGTCCACCGGCTGGACGGGCACGAGCCGTCCGTCCTCGACGAGCGTGCCGAGCAGCTGCGTGTGATGGATGACCTCGTATGTCCCACCGAGTGCCGGGTACTCGTTCGCGAGGCTGTTGAAGCAGTGCGGGCAGGTGGCCACGATCTTCTTCGGGGCCGCGGCGTTGAGGACCTCGATGTTGGCCTTGGCCATCTCCTGGTACAGGTACTCGTTGCCGAGCCTGCGGGCCGGGTCACCGGTGCAGGACTCGCTCGTGCCGAGGATGGCGAACGACACCCCGGCGATGTGCAGCAGTTCGGCGAACGCCCGGGAGACCTTCTTGGCCCGGTCCTCGATGGCCCCGGCGCAACCCACCCAGTACAGGTACTCGACATCGTCGGGGATGGCCTCGCCGTCGTCGAGCACGCGGACGTCGAACGCCAGACCCTCGGTCCACTCGGTGCGGACCCGGGGCGAGACACCCCATGGGTTGCCGTTGTTCTCCAGGTTGCGCAACATCACGCCGGCCTCGCTCGGGAACGCCGACTCGATCATCACCTGGTAGCGACGCATGTCGATGATGTGGTCGACATGCTCGATGTCGACGGGACACTGTTCGACGCAGGCGCCGCAGTTGGTGCAGGACCACAGGACGTCGGGGTCGATGACCCCGCCTTCCTCCTCGGTACCGACGAGCGGCCGATCGGCCTGTGGCTGACCGGGCTCGGGGACCCGCCCGAAGCCCGACTCGGGTACGTGGTGGACGACGTGCTTCGCCGACGCGTCCGCGGTGCCGGTGGCCGCCGCGGCACCGGCACCGGCCCCGGCTCCAGCCCCGGCTTCGTCGCCGTCCCCGGCACCGTTGGCTGCGAGCAGGTACGGCGCCTTGGCGAACAGGTGGTCGCGCAAGTCCATGATCAGAAGCTTCGGTGACAGCGGCTTGCCGGTGTTCCAGGCCGGGCACTGGCTCTGACACCGCCCGCACTCCGTGCAGGTGGAGAAGTCGAGCATCGCCTTCCAGGAGAAGTCCTCGATCTTGCCGACGCCGACGATCGGGTCGTCAGCCTCCATCAGGCTC
>NZ_CAUVXP010000148.1:0-14734 GCF_963555955.1 Protofrankia sp. Cas3 | reverse complement strand
GTGCGGCCCGACCCCGACGCGGTGCGGCCCGACGCGCCGGATCCGGCGGTGGTAGCCCGGTTCACGCGAACCGTTCGCCGTCGGTCAACCGGGCCCCACGTGCCCAGGCACCGGCGGTCATGGACGGGCGCCCCTCGGGACGCACATCCCCCAGCAGGACGACGCCACCACCGGTTGCAACGGCGATCTCGCTGTCGCCGGCGCGCACGACGATCCGTCCGGGCTCGAATGCCTGGACCTGGACCTGGACCTGCGCCGGGGCCGGGGCCGGGGCCATCTGGTCGTCCGACGTGGACAGCGGACGCACCGGGCCGAGCTTGATCCGATGATCACGGAACGTCGTCCAGGCACCGGGTGCCGGCGTGGCCGCCCGGACCAGCCGGTCGACGTGAAAGGCCGGCGCGGACCAGTCGATACGCACATCGGCCACGGTCAGCTTGCGCGCGATCGACACGCCCTCGCCCGGCTGCGGCCGGGCATGCAGGGACGCGTTGTCAAGGCCGTCCAACACCCCCGTGAGCAGCCGGGCACCGGCGGCGGCCAGCCGCTCCAGGAGGTCACCGGCGGTGTCATGGGCGCCGATGGTCTCGGTGAGGGTCCCGTACACCGGACCGGTGTCAAGGTCCTCCTCGATCTGGAAGACCGACGCCCCGGTCACCTCGTCCCCGGCGAGCAGGGCGTGCTGCACCGGGGCGGCACCGCGCCACGCTGGCAGCAGTGAGAAATGCAGGTTGATCCAGCCATGCTTGGGGATGTCGAGGGCGGCCCGCGGGAGCAGCGCCCCATAGGCCACCACCGGACAGCACTCCGGCGCGATGTCGGCGAGGCGTGCAAGGAAGGCGGGGTCGCGCGGGCGCTCGGGCGTCAGCACATCCACCGCGGCCTCCTGCGCGAGCGCCCGGACCGGCGAATGGGCGACCTTTCGACCGCGACCGACCGGCCGGTCAGGACGCGTCACCACGGCGACCACCTCGTGCCGAGGCGAATCGAGCAGGGCGCGCAGGCTCGGCAGCGCGGCGGCCGGCGTACCGGCGAACACCAACCGCATCAGCGGGCGCGCCCAAACAGCGGATGCGGCGAGGCCTTGACCACCGGCGGGGCCTGGCCGGCCCACTCCGCCTCACGGATGGCTTTCATCGCCGCCTTCTTTGTGATCCGGTCCAGTCGGTCGATGAACAGCACCCCGTCCAGATGATCGGTCTCGTGTTGGACGCAGCGTGACATCAGGCCGCTGCCCTCGATCACGACAGGATCACCGTGGACGTTCTGGCCGACGGCCAGCACCCGGTCCGGTCGTTTCAGCTCGAACGCGATGCCGGGTAGGGAGAGGCAACCCTCCTCACCGTCCATCATCTCCTCGCTGAACGGCCCCAGCACGGGGTTGACCAGGTGCCCAACCTCACCGTCCACATCAAAGGTGAACACCCGCAGTGAGACACCGAGCTGCGGCGCGGCCAGCCCGACCCCCTCCGCCTCGTGCATCGTGTCGGTGAGGTCTGCGACGAGCCGGCGAAGCTCCTTGTCAAAAGTGGTGACCGGATCGGCCACCGTTCGCAGCACCGGATCTCCCAGCAGTCGGATCTCCCGCACCGTCACTGTCGCACCCCTTCCGGCTACACATGTCGAGAGCGGGGGCCGTGCCGCCACACCCATGAAGAGAATCCATGCTACGGGCTGTCGCCGCAGCACCGAAGCCGCGAGCACGAACGCACGATGGCGGAAACACCATGGTCGCGCGCATCACAATGGTCGCACGCGTCCGGGCCGACCCGGATGCGGCGCCCGTCACAACAGGGTGATCGGGTCGAGTATGACCCGTACCGGCGCGGACCGACGGGCGTCGAGCACTCCGCGCGCGGCCTTGAGCGCAACGGCCAGTTGCTGGCCACGGGCCCTGGGGACCCGCACCAGGACACGCTCTCGCCGCTCCTCGCCGGCAGCGGACTGCCCGGCGCCGGCCCGCCCGGCTGGCCTGCCCACCTCATCTAGCGGGCCACCGGCGATGCGATCGTGGTTCGGTGGCATCGCCGGCGGCCGAAGTCCCCAGGTCTCCAGGGGAACCGGACCGAGGACATCGGCGCCGGCCGGGAGCTCCGCGGCTGCGATCAGTTCGGCGACCGGACCGGCGGCGCCCTCGACGGCGGCGATCCGGGTCGCCGGCGGAAAGCCGAGGGCTGCGCGCTCGTCCTGCTCACGACGGATGAACCAGCCCGGGTCCCACCGGGTCAGCGCCTGCACCACCGCCAGACCGACATCGGCGGTGACGACGATCCGGCCGCCGTCGGAGGCGGGCCGTGCCAGTGCCGCTGCTGCGCACCAGCGTCGCAGGGTCTCCTCGGCGGCCCGCAGGTCCGCGCGGCCGAGCAACGCCCAGGTGTCGAGCAACAGGACCGCGCCGTACCCGCCGTCGGCGAGCGGCTCGGCGCCTGGAGTGGCGACCACGAGTGCGGGCGTGGCCGGGACGCTCGCCAGCACGCCGTCCCGGCCCGACGTGCGGACGGCGACGCCCGGGAACGCGCGCCCGAGCTCCTCGGCCGTCCGCCGGTCACCGACGACAGTTGCCCGCAACCGGGTGTCGCCACAGGACGGACACCGCCACCCGGCGGCCCCCGCCGGCGGTCGGCTGGCGAGGTCGAGCGCGGGGCGGCCGCACCAGTTGCAGGTGGGCGGCCCGGTGCCGCTCGGACGCCCGAGCGAACCCTGGCAGTGGCCGCATCGGGCCGGGCGACGACAGCCGGTGCAGGCCAGCGAAAGCTGGTACCCGCGCCGCGGCACCTGGACGAGCACCGGCGTGCCGGCGGCCAGCGCGTCGTGGGCCGCCCGCCAGGCAAGGGACGGCAGCCGCGCGGCCCGTGCCGCCGGATCCCTGGCCGCTTCGAAATCCGAACCGGTGGCCTCCACCCGGGCGGCGGCGGCCCGTACCACCGACCGCGGCGGGGCCAGCACGCCGGCCCAGCCGACCCGCACCAGGGCCTGCGCGTCGGCCGACGGCGACCACCCTCCGATGATCAGACCCGAGCGCTGCTGCCGGGACCGCAACACGGCGACGTCGCGGGTGTGCGGGTAGGGCGAGCGCGGTTCGGCGTGCAGATCGTCCCCGTCGTCCCAGACGATGATCAGGCCGAGGTCGCGGACCGGCGCGAACACGGCCGCGCGGGTGCCCACCACCACCCGCGCGGTCCCGCGGCTGACGGCCAGGAACCGGCGGTACCGTTCGGCCGGGCCGAGGTCGGCGCGCAGCGCGACACAGCCGGCCGCGCCGGGGACATCCCGCATCGCGGTCACGACGCGGTCGATGTCACGGTGATCGGGCACGACGACCAGGGCACCCCGGTCGGATCGGACTGTGGCGGCCACGGCCGCGGTCACCATCGCCGGCCAGGACGGCCCGGGAAGGGCCCACCACACCGCTCGGGGGCTGCCGCCGGTGGCCAGGTCGCCCAGCAGCCGTTCGCCCTGGGGGTACTGCGACCAGGCGCCAGCTGGCGGGTCGGCGGCTGGCGGGTCGGCGGCTGGCAGGTCGGCGGCTGGCAGGTCGGCGGCTGGCAGGTCGGCGGCTGGCGGCGGTTCCTTTTCCACCCGGGCGTGCCGGGGCGGGACGGCGAGGCGGAGCACGTCGGTGAGGGTTCCGGCGTAGCGGTCGGCGACCGCCCGGGCCAGCTCCGCGATCTCGGGCGCGAGGATCGGCTCCGGTGACACCACGCGGGTCAGGAACGCGAGCGTGCCGGTGTGGTCCGACCGCTCGCACCGGCTCAGGATGAACCCGTCGACGAGCCGACCGGCGAAGCGGACCCGAACCCGTGCGCCGGGAACGGCGGCCTGCGCCCACTGCGCCGGCACCAGGTAGTCGAACAGTCGATCCAGGTGGGCGGGTGAGACGTCCACCGCGACCCTGGCGACCGGCAGGTCGCCAGCCGGTTCCGGCGCGCCCAGGCCGGTGGACCGCGCCGGGCGCCGAGCCGACCCGGCCCCCGTCGGTGGGCGGGATGCGCCGGCCGGCGCATCCAGTCCGGCGCAGGCGTCAGACCGTTCGGGCATACCTCGTTTAGTACCAGGTGCATCCGACAGATCCGGCCGCGCACCGGACCACGGCGCTGACCACGGACCCAGCCACCGACACCTGACCGCGGCCCGCCCTACCCGCGGACGGCGGTCGCCAGGAGATCTGCGCGCGAGGTCGACTCCCAGGTGAAGTCGAGCTCCGGGCGGCCGAAGTGACCGTACGCGGCGGTCTGGGTGTAGATGGGCCGCAGCAGATCCAGATCCCGGATGATCGCAGCCGGCCGGAGGTCGAAGACGGAGGTCACGGCATCCTGGATCTGCTCGTCGGGCACTGTGCCGGTGCCGAAGGTCTCGACGAACAGTCCGACCGGCTGCGCCTTGCCGATGGCGTAGGCCACCTGGACCTCGCAGCGGCGGGCGAGCCCGGCGGCGACGACGTTCTTGGCGACCCAGCGCATCGCGTACGCGGCCGAGCGGTCGACCTTGGACGGGTCCTTGCCGGAGAAGGCGCCACCGCCGTGCCGGGCCATCCCGCCGTAGGTGTCCACGATGATCTTGCGTCCGGTGAGACCGGCGTCTCCCATCGGGCCGCCCACCTCGAACCTGCCGGTCGGGTTCACCAGCAGTCGGTACCCGTCGGTGGCGATCTCAAGTGCGGCCAGCTCCGGGGTGACGACGTATTCGGCGACGTCCGGCGCGAGCAGGGTGTCAAGGTCGATGTCGGCCGCGTGCTGGGTGGACACGACCACGGTGTCCAGCCGAACCGGCCGACCGGCCGAGTACTCGATCGTGACCTGGGTCTTGCCGTCCGGACGCAGGTAGCCGACCTTACCGTCCTTGCGCACGGCGGCCAGGCTGCGGGCGAGCCGGTGCGCCAGAGCGATCGGCAACGGCATCAGCTCGGGCGTCTCGTCACAGGCGAAGCCGAACATCAGCCCTTGGTCGCCGGCGCCCTGCTTGTCCAGCTCGTCGTCGCTGGATCCGCCGACCCGGGTCTCGTGGGCGCTGTCGACACCCTGGGCGATATCGGGCGACTGCGAGCCGAGCGACACGCTCACGCCACAGGACGCGCCGTCAAAGCCCTTCTTGGACGAGTCGTAACCGATCTCCAGAACACGGTCCCGGACGACGGCGGCGATGTCCACATAGGTGTCCGTGGTGACCTCACCGGCGACGTGGACCTGACCAGTGGTGATCAGAGTCTCGACCGCGACCCGGCTGTGTGGGTCATCCTTGATCATTGCATCGAGGATGGAGTCGCTGATCTGATCAGCGATCTTGTCCGGATGCCCCTCGGTAACGGACTCGGACGTAAACAGGCGCGTCGCCACGTTCTGACCCCCTGGGAGATCCAGTCGATTCCGGCGCAGTCTACCGACCGACACCGTCGGCAACAGCGATAACGGTGCCAGCGAGCGGCGGGAGCCGGCTGACCACCAAGTCGAGCACGCGGTGCGCAAGAAGATCCTTGCTGGTCCGTTCGATCACCGTCTCGGTGCCGTCCGAGCCGAGCACCACGGCGGCGTTGTCCTCGACCTCGAAACCGAGACCGTCACCGACCTGGTTGACGACGAGCAGGTCCGCTCCCTTGCGGGCAAGCTTCTCCCGGCCGAGGTCGAGCAGGTCGACCCCTGGCGCGCCGGTCTCCGCGGCAAATCCGACGAGCACCTGACCGGGCCGGCGGGCGGCGACCAGCTCGGTCAGCACGTCCGGATTACGGACCAGGGCGACGGGCTCGGGGTCACCGTCCGATTTCTTGATCTTATGGCTCGCCCGGTTGACAGGCCGGAAGTCCGCGACCGCCGCCGCCATGACGACCACGGCGGCCGCGGGCGCCTCCGCGTGCACGGCGGCCCGCAGCTGTGCGGTGGACACCACGCGGACGGTGCGGGCTCCCGCGACCTGCGCCAGGGCCACGTTGGCCGCCACGACGACGACCTGCGCTCCCCGGGCGAGCGCAGCCCTGGCCAGCGCGTAGCCCTGCCGGCCGCTGGAGGAGTTGCCGAGGAAACGGACCGGATCCAGATGTTCGCGGGTACCACCGGCGCTGATCACGACCGTGCGCCCGGCCAGGTCCGGTGCGAGCCCGTTGCGGGTCAGCACCGCCCGGGCCACCGACGCGATCTCCGTTGGTTCCGGGAGCCGGCCGGCCCCGGAGTCCGCACCGGTCAGCCGGCCCACCGCCGGATCGATGACCACAGCGCCCCGGGCCCGCAGCGTCTCCACATTGGCCCGGGTCGCCGGGTGCTCCCACATCTCGGTGTGCATGGCCGGCGCGAACACGACCGGACAGCGCGCCGTGAGCAGGGTGGCGGTCAGCAGGTCGTCGCAGCGTCCGGTCGCAGCGCGTGCGAGGAGGTCCGCCGTGGCCGGGACGACCAGGACGAGGTCGGCCTCGCGCCCCAGCCGTACGTGTGCCACCTGCGCGGCGTCGGTCCACACCTCGGTTGACACCGGATGGCCCGACAACGCGGCCCAGGTCGGCTCACCGACGAACCGCAACGCCGCGTCCGTCGGCACGACCCGTACGTCATGCCCGGTCTCGGTCAGCTGACGAAGCACCTCGACCGCCTTGTAGGCCGCGATCCCGCCGGCCACGCCCAGCACGATGCGGGGGCGTCGCGGACTCGCGCACGACCCGACCGGTTCGCCCGTCATCCCGACAGCACGATCACGGCAGCGGACCTGGTCACAGCGGGCGATGCCAGGTCAGGAGACCGGTGGCAGCGGCTCAATGACGGTCTCATGCGTCAGCAGGCCGGCGTTGATCTCACGCAATGCGATCGACAGCGGCTTCTCCTGCGCGCTGGCCGTCTCCACCAGCGGTCCGACGTACTCCAGCAGGCCCTCGCCCAGCTGCGAGTAGTAGGCGTTGATCTGGCGGGCCCGCTTGGCCGCGTAGATCACCAAGCTGTACTTGGAGTCGGTGGCTTCCAGGAGCTCGTCGATCGGCGGGTTGGTGATGCCTTCGGGCTGCGCGACAGTGCCGGACACGGTGTCCTTCCGGAAAACACAGGGGCTGTCAGCTCGTGGTGAGCCGCCAGCATGCTCGGGGTTGGCGGGAGCGGACGGGGAGCGGACGGATCGTCATGAGCCCCGGTGTAGCGCGAACCCACGATCAACCCGCGAACTCACGATCAACCCACGATCAACCCACGACGCACCACAATATTGCCTCACAACAATATTGCCCTTCAGCGTAGAGCAGGCCCCGGCCTGTCGGCGCGCAGCCCCCCCGGGTCCCCGCCGTCAGCTCGTCCCCGTCAACGTGTCCCCGTCAACGTGTAGCCGTCAACTGGCAGCCATCAGGGACACCAGTCGCGCCGCCGCCGTCGTCACGTCGTCGTTGACCACGACCTCGTCGAACTCCGCTTCGGCGGCGAGCTCGATGCGCGCGCGGTCGAGCCGACGCCTGATCACTTCCGACGGCTCCGTGCCCCGGTCGACCAGCCGGCGGACCAGTTCCTCCCAGGACGGTGGGGCGAGGAAGACGAACCGGGCACCTGACATGGTCGAACGCACCTGACGGGCACCCTGCAGCTCGATCTCCAGCAAGCAGGGTACCCCCGCGGCCAGCCGTGCCTCCAACGGCGCACGCGGCGTCCCGTACGCGTGACCCGCGAACATCGCATGCTCCAGAAGTTCACCGGTCTTGACCATCAACGCGAACTCCTCAGCATCGACGAAGCGATACTCCACCCCGTCGGTCTCGCCCGGCCGGGGCGCGCGTGTGGTGCAGCTGACCGAGACCCAGACCTCAGGGTGGCGCCGGCGCACCTCGGCGACGACAGTCCCTTTCCCGACGCCCGACGGACCGGACAGAACGGTGAGCCGCATCAGCACACCCTAGACTCCGTCCCACCGGCGACGGAGCGGCGCTTGCGGACGGTTGAACGTCGGCCAAAGGTCATGCGACTCTCACCAGCCTCATAGGATCGCGAGACGAACCGATCGGCACGTTTCGCGCTGCCGAAGCCTGGCGGAACCCTGAACTCCTGTGCGCAGGCAAAGAAACAGTCGGTACGGCGGCCCGACGGCGCGAGGTTCTCGCCATTACCGGGACGCCGCACCAACCCACAACGGCCGAGGATGTGCGGCACACACCTGCCGGACACTGGTGGTGATCAGGATGCCGTGAACTCCTGAACCAGTGCGGCACGCTGTTTGACACCAAGACCTCGTAGGCGACGGCTGTCGCTGATCGCGAGTCGTTCCATGATCTTCGTGGCGCGGACACGACCGACGCCGGGCAGGGATTCGAGAACAGCGGCCACCTTCATCTTTCCAATGACCTCATCGGTGTCGGCTCTCTCAAGGACGGACGCGAGTGAGACTTCCGCCTTCTTGAGCCGCTCCTTGAGTTCTGCACGCTGCTTACGCGCCAACGCAGCTTTCTCGAGGGCAGCAGCCCTCTGCTCGGGCGTCAGGGGCGGCAGGGGCACGGGTACGCCTCCTTCTTTCGGGTGATCGCGGCGCCGCGCAAACTAGCGAGTAACAGGCGTCTCGGTCCAGTCGGTAGCACGGGTACATCCTCGGACTATTGTCCACAAGACCGTGCCCGGATGTCCGGATGAATCGCGTTGCCCGCGCCTTACTGATTGCTTTCGGTCGCTCGAGGACCTACCGTACCGGGCAGATCGCCTCGAGATGGCCCAATCGGGGCCTGTGTGACGTCACACCAGGTCAGCGGCACAGTGGCGGTGTCAGGTACCGGTCACAAACCGAGCCGCGGCGGCCCCCGGATCGCTCGACGCAATGATCGGACGCCCCACCACCAGAAGGTCGGAACCGGCCCGAAGGGCCGCCGCGGGCGTAGCGGTACGCGCCTGATCGTCGACGTTCGCGCCCGCCGGCCGGACTCCCGGAGTGATAAGTGTCACATCACTTCCAACCTCAGCGCGCACCGCCGACACTTCGCGCGGGCTGCACACCACGGCCCGCGCACCAGCGGCCACGGCCAGCGCGGCAAGGCGGCGGACCACGTCGGACGGCGGCCCGCCAAACCCGCACGAGACGAGCTCGGCACCGCTCAGGGACGTCAGCACGGTGACCGCGGCGATCTCGACATCCGGCGCGGCATCGACCGCCGCCCGCACCATCGCCGCGCCCCCCGCGGCATGCACGGTCACATACCTGGGACCGAGACGGGCCACGGAACGCATCCCCCCGGCCACCGTGTGGGGGATGTCATGCAACTTGAGGTCGAGGAAGAGGCCGATCCTGTCCTGTTCGGCCGGACCCGGTCCCGGATCGCCCCCGATCGCCTCCCACAGCGCCGTCACGATCGTCGGCCCCTCGCGGTAGAACAGTTCCAATCCGACCTTGACCACGGCGACGTGAGGCGCCACCGCGCGGGCCAGCCGCAGCGCCTGCGGCCCGTCGGGCACGTCCAGCGCGACCGCCACCGGCGGCCGCGACGTCCAAGCGGCCAGCCGCGTCCCCGGCAAGCCCGTCACCCCGTCACCCCGTCACCCCGTCAGCGTGTGAGGCCGTCAGCCGGCCAGCCCAGGCGTCGTGGCCGGCGTGACCCGGCCGGTCGACCCCGGTTCGTCCCCGGTGGCATGCACGTCCTGGGCGGTATGGACGTCCCCGATCGCGTCGGTAGACGGCGAGTCGGCGGGCTGGGCATCGGGAGGCTGGGCATCGGCGGGCTGGGCATCGGCGGGCTGGGTTCGCCACGGGCCACCGGTGGCACCGGGTACACCGGACCGATCCCGGTCGGCCCAGGCGGCATGCAGGTCCGCGTGGAAGCTCTGCAACGGCATCACGCCGATCTCGCCGCGGACCAGGGCCTCGATCCCCTGCACGCAGGCGGCCGCGCCCTGGATCGTGGTGATGCAGGGCACCCCGATCACCACACACGCCGTCCGGATCTCGTATCCGTCCAGGCGCGGCCCCACCCCGCACGGCGTGTTGATCACCAGATCGATCTGACCCGATGTGATCATTTCAACACAGTCGATCAGATTGGCGCTCGGCGTCGAGTGCTTTCCGAGCACAACCGCCTTCACTCCGTTACGACGCAGCACTTCCGCGGTTCCCTCGGTGGCATAGATCACGAAGCCGAGATCCGCGAGCCGCTTGATCGGAAAGATCATCGCACGTTTGTCACGGTTGGCCACCGAGACGAACACCCTGCCGTAGGTGGGCAGCGAGGCATACGCCGCCGCCTGCGACTTGGCATAAGCGGTGCCGAAGCCCGCGTCGATGCCCATGACCTCGCCGGTGGACTTCATCTCGGGTCCGAGTATGGTGTCCACCCCGCGCCCGCCGGCGTCCCGGAACCGGCCGAAGGGCAGCACCGCCTCCTTCACGGCGATGTGGGAGTCCACCGGCAGCGTCGCGCCGTCGCCGTGCGGCGGCAGCAGCCCCTCCGCGCGCAGCTGGGTGATGGTCGCGCCGACCATCACCCGGGCCGCGGCCTTTGCCAGCGGCACCGCCGTCGCCTTCGACACGAACGGCACGGTGCGTGATGCCCGCGGGTTGGCCTCCAGGACGTACAGGACGTCGGACTGCAGCGCGTACTGGACGTTGAGCAGACCCCGCACCCCGACCCCCTGCGCGATCAGCCGGGTGGACTCGCGGATCCGCTCCAGGTCGGCGCGGCCCAGTGTGATCGGTGGCAGCGCGCAGGCCGAGTCCCCGGAGTGGACCCCCGCCTCCTCGATGTGCTCCATCACGCCACCGAGGTACAGCTCGGTGCCGTCGTAGATGGCGTCCACGTCGATCTCCACGGCGTCGTCGAGGAACCGGTCGACCAGCACCGGATGCTCAGGGGAGATCTCGGTCGCCCGCTCGATGTAGGTCCGCAGCATCTGGTCGTCGTAAACGATCTCCATCCCGCGCCCGCCGAGTACGTAGGACGGCCGTACCAGGACCGGATAGCCGATCCGCTCCGCCACCGTCCGGGCCTCGGCATAGGACGTCGCGACCCCGTGCGGCGGTGCGGGCAGCCCGGCCCGGGCGAGCACCCGCCCGAACAGGCCGCGGTCCTCGGCCATGTGGATCGCGCGCGGGGGCGTCCCGACGATCGGGACGTCGGCGGCGGCGAGCGCCGCCGCGATACCCAGCGGAGTCTGACCGCCAAGCTGAACGATCACCCCGACCAGCGGGCCGGCCCTGCGCTCGGCGTGGACGACCTCCAGGACGTCCTCGACGGTGAGCGGCTCCACATAGAGCCGGTCGGCGGTGTCGTAGTCGGTGGACACCGTCTCCGGGTTACAGTTGATCATGATCGTCTCGTAGCCGGCGGCCGACAGCGCCATCACCGCGTGGCAGCAGGCGTAGTCGAACTCGATGCCCTGTCCGATCCGGTTCGGCCCGCTACCCAGAACAATCACCCGCGGCCGGTCGCCGGCGGCGATCTCAGTCTCGGAATCGTAGGACGAGTAGTGGTAGGGCGTGGCGGATGCGAACTCGGCCGCGCAGGTGTCGACCGTCTTGTAGACCGGCCGGATGCCGGCGCGGTGCCGGAACGTGCGGACCACGTCCTCCTTGGTCCCCAGGACCTCGGCGAGCTGCGCGTCGGAGAAACCCGCACGTTTGGCCCGCAGGATCCCCGCCGAGTCGCGGCTGATGGTCGCGGCGATCTCGTTGATGCCGGCGATCTGCTCGACGAACCAGCGATCGATGCCGGTGACCTCGGTGACCCGGGCCGGGTCAGCGCCGGCCCGCAGCGCCTGCTGGACCGTGCGCAGCCGCCCGTCATGCGGAATGCGGGCCCGTTCCAGGAGCTCGTCGGCATCCCCGGTCCCGCCCGCGAAGGAGAACACCGCGCTGGGCTGCTCGAGGGACCGCAGGGCCTTCTGCAGCGCCTCGGCGAAGCTACGCCCCATGCCCATGGCCTCACCGACCGACTTCATCGTGGTCGTCAGCGTCGGGTCCGCCCCGGGGAACTTCTCGAAGGCGAAGCGGGGCACCTTCACCACCACGTAGTCCAGTGTCGGTTCGAACGCCGCCGGTGTGGTGCGGGTGATGTCGTTGGGGATCTCGTCCAAGGTGTAACCGAGCGCGAGTTTCGCCGATATCTTCGCGATCGGGTATCCGGTGGCCTTCGAGGCCAGGGCCGACGACCGGGACACCCGGGGATTCATCTCGATCACGATGAGCCGCCCGGTGGCCGGGTCCACCGCGAACTGGATGTTGCAGCCACCCGCGTCGACGCCCACCGCGCGCATCACCGCGATGGCCATGTTCCGCATCTGCTGGTACTCGCGGTCGGTCAACGTCATCGCCGGTGCCACCGTCACCGAGTCGCCGGTGTGCACGCCCATCGGGTCGATGTTCTCGATCGAGCAGACCACGACCACGTTGTCGGCGCAGTCACGCATCAGCTCGAGCTCGAACTCCTTCCAGCCGAGGACGGACTCCTCGACGAGCACCTCCGAGGACGGGCTCGCGGCGATGCCGTCCTCGGCCATCCGGCGCAGTTCACCGGCGTCATGCGCGATACCGCTGCCGGCGCCGCCGAGAGTGAAGCTCGGCCGCACCACGACCGGGTACTGGAATTCCTCGGCGGCGTCGAGGCACTGCTGCGGGGTCGTGCAGATGGCGCTGCGGGCGGTCTCACCGCCGACCGACGCGACGATGTCCTTGAACGCCTGACGGTCCTCACCGGCACGGATCGCGTCGATGTTCGCACCGATCAGGCGGATGCCGTACCGGTCCAGGACACCGGAGTCGTGCAGCGCGACCGCGGTGTTCAGCGCGGTCTGGCCACCCATCGTCGCGAGCAGCGCATCGGGCCGCTCCCGGTCGATGATTTTGGTGACCATGTCGAGTGTGATCGGTTCGACGTAGGTGGCGTCGGCCAGATCCGGGTCGGTCATGATCGTGGCCGGATTGCTGTTGACCAGCACCACCCGCAGGCCTTCGGCGCGCAGCACCCGGCAGGCCTGGGTGCCGGAGTAGTCGAACTCGCAGGCCTGACCGATGACGATCGGCCCTGATCCGATGACCAGGACACTGCTCAGATCTTCTCGCCGCGGCATCAGCGCATGACCTCCCGTCGCAATCCCTGCGCGTACGCCTGCGCGGGTGTACCCGGCCCGCCGTGCCGCTCACCCGCGTTCACCGGAATGCCGCCATGAGATCGCGGAACCGTTCGAACAGATCGTGCGCGTCGTGGGGGCCGGGAGCCGCCTCAGGATGAAACTGGACGCTGAAGGCGGGTACATCCAGACATGCAAGACCCTCCACCACGCCGTCGTTGAGCGCGACATGGCTGACCTCGACCGGCCCGTAGGGCGTCCGGGTGACGCGGTCACGCGGTGCCCGGACGGCAAAACCGTGATTGTGGCTGGTCACCGCGATCCGGCCGGTCGCGGTGTCGGCGACCGGCTGGTTCACACCGCGGTGGCCGTAGGTCAGCTTGTAGGTGTCAAAGCCCAGCGCCCGGGCCAGCACCTGGTTGCCGAAGCAGATCCCGAAGATCGGAATGCCGGCGTCCAGCACCATGCGCACGGCCTCGACCGCGTAGTCCGCGGTCGAGGGATCGCCCGGGCCGTTGGACAGGAACACCCCGTCCGGGGCGAGGTTGAGCAATGCCGCGCCACCGGCGTGGGCCGGCAGGACGTGCGTCTGACAGCCGAGCGCGGACAGCGCCAGCGGCGTCGACCGCTTCATGCCCAGATCGAGCGCGGCCACCCTGAACATGGGCACACCGGTCGCGGCCGCCACCACGTACGGCTCCCGCGTGCTGACCTCCGGTGCCAGATCCGCACCGACCATGCGCGGGCTCGCGCGCACCGACTCCAACAGGGTGTCCGCGTCCTGCGCGGCATCGGCGATACCGCACCGCATCACTCCGCGTTCCCGCAGGTGGCGGGTGAGTGCCCGGGTGTCAACGCCGCTGATGCCCACCACGCCGGCGGCCACCAACGCGTCGTCCAGGGTCCGGCGCGAGCGCCAGCTGGAGGCGATCGGGCTCGGGTCGCGAACCACGAAGCCGGCCACATGGATCTTCGATGACTCGTTGTCCTCGTCGTTCATACCGGTGTTGCCGATATGCGGCGCGGTCATGACCACGATCTGGCGGTGGTAGGACGGATCGGTCAGCGTTTCCTGGTATCCGGTCATGCCGGTAGCGAAGACGATCTCACCGAACGCCTCCCCCGACGCCCCGAACGCCTCCCCGGCGAAGCTGCGTCCATCCTCCAGCATCAGGCGCACTGCCCGGACACCGGCGGCGGTGTGACCGGTGTCGTCCCACCCGCGCTCCGACGGCAGTTTCAGGGAGCCGGTGTCCGGCTCCGACCCGCCATGCCCCTGGGACCCTTCGTCCCGCTCGCTCCCGCCTGCGTTCACCACATCACCGGTTCGCTGCGGCGACCCGCTCCCTGCGTCCCAGTCCTCGTACCTCGGACGCGAACTCCGCTCGCTCCCGCCTGCGTTCACCAGGTGTCCTTCTTCATCTTTCGGACGACCTCCCCCAGCGGGGACGTGAGGGGATCAACCTGAACGGGGTTGTGATATCCCGCGCTCTCCGTGCCGGCGCCGGCGGTGCCGGGCTGGGGGCTGTGCGGGTAGGCGGGACCGCCCGGCCCGCCCCGGGACCCGGGAGTGCCACCCGCGCGCGGCGCGCGGGTGACGACCGGTATCGGGCCGGTACCCGCCGGCCGGGGCACACCCGGTGGGGTGGCGGGGCCGAGCACTGGCGGGCTGTTACCCAGCGCGCCGGGCGAGCGGGCCGGTGGCACGCCGCCGGCCGGCGGCGACCCGGGCGGGGTCGGGC
>NZ_CAUVXP010000147.1:12675-14997 GCF_963555955.1 Protofrankia sp. Cas3 | reverse complement strand
CAGGGTGCGAATATCGGTGTGGTCTCCGCGGTCTCCCTGCATTTCGTAGATCACGCGCTAGTCGGAGACCCTGATCCGCAACGTTCCGCGGCGACGACAGCGCGGAGGTCCTCCAGCCCTTCCTCGGCTTCGACGAGGCGGCGAAGCTCGTCGATGGGCAGGATCGCTGCGGTCGGCGTGCCGTTGCGGGTGAGGTAGACGACGTAGCCCTCGTGGACACGGTTGACCACCTCGCCGAGGCGCGAGCGCACTTCGGCGATACCGATTTCAACCTCCGAGGCACGAAGGTCAGTCTTGTGCGCCGCTGCGATCGTGATCGAAATGTACAACATGATCTATGGTTGCATCCGGTTAGGACGACATCCAGCGTGCCGACATGGGGCCGCACAGCCAGGACGCGGGGTGCCAGGGTCGGGAACTCCTCGACGGTCCTCGCAGCGCAGGGCTCCAGCTGGCGTCGGCATCCTGCTCAGTTCGCTCGGGCGATCTTTTCCACCATCCCGAGGGCCTACCACGATCACGGTAAGGGTCGCCGATCCTCGGCCTGCGGATTGCCCGGTCCTTCAACGCCGCCGAAGCCATTTTTTGATGGGATCTCAGCAATAATTAGGACCGAATGGAACGAGGATTCATTTGCTTGTGACGCGGTTGTTTGTAGGTTGCCATCCTATTGGTGAGCTGGGCGCTACCCTTTGACGATCAATCGTGTTTTGGGGGGAAAGTGACCTACGGGAAAACAGTTGAAAGATTGGCATCCGGCCGTTTCGGAACGTGCCTGCTCGGCCTGGCGGTGTTGTTGGTCGGTGCCGGCCTGACGATATTCGGGCCGACGAATCAGGCTCTGGCTACAGCGAAAAAGGCCAACCGCATTATTCTCAGTGGTTCGAGCTGGCTGAGTGGGAAGGGAGTCGATGTCTATTCGAATGACCATTCCTACAGTTCCGACCTGAACGACAAAAACTACGTCGACATCGGTCCCTCCGGCCAGCCCAAGTCGGTACTCAGCGGCTTGCGCTGGCAGTGTGTAGAGCTCGTCAATCGGCTTTATCTGGTCAGAGGTTGGATCACTAAAAATTGGTCCGGCGACGGTTATCAAATGTACGACACCGCGCCGAAAAATCTTTCCAAGGATAGCAATGGATCGATCGCCGGTGTAGGTGCTGGCGACGTTCTTGTCTTTGGCGGCGGTATGGGCGGAAAGGGTCATGTCGCAGTCGTCGAAAGCGTGAGTGGAACAGGCGACAAAGTCTCGGTATCGACGGTCAGTCAGAATCTTTCTGACAAGAATGATGGCGTCTGGTCAACGTTCAGCTGGGATAAGAAGCAGAAGAAGATCACGCCATTGAGTGGCTACACCACCATCGGTGTGGTTCATGCACCAGTGGCGCAACCCGCACGACCCGGGACGAGGCTCCTGGCCGATGTCAACGGCGACGGTCGGTCAGACGCGATCGTGATGTTCCGCGATTCGGGTGTCGCAATGGTTGCGCTGGCGCAGGCGGACGGCCGTTTCGGCGCTCCACAGAGCTGGGCTTTCGGCCACACCGTGGGTGCTGACACGTACTTCGCGGCCGATGTGGACGGCGACCGCCGGGCCGATCTGATTGCTTTTTGGGCCTCGACCGGACGCTGGCGGGTGAGCCTCTCGTCCGGCAGCGGATTCTGGCCTGAGACTGACTGGGCCTACGGCCACGGTGTTGGCACCAACCGCCAGTGGGTGGCAGACGTCACCGGGGACGGAAGGGCCGATGTAGTCACTTTCGATACGGCAAACGGGGACTGGTGGGTTTCGGCGTCGTCCGGTTCCGGTTTCTGGTCGCCGCAGCGGTGGATCTCAGGACACGGGGTCGGCACGACCGACCAGGCGTTGGCCGATTTCACCGGCGACGGTCGGGCTGACGCCGGAGTCTACATAGCCGGGGGCGGTGACTGGTACGTGGCCGCATCCACCGGAAACGGCTTCAGCTATCCCCCGCGATGGTCGGTCGGGCATGGCCTCAGCAGCACAAGTCGCCTCGTAGGTGATGTGAACGGTGACAAGCGGGCGGATGCCGCCTACTTTTTCGCGGCCAACGGGCACTGGGATGTCGGCACATCCTCCGGGTCCGGTTTCTGGGCGCCGACAGCATGGGCGAATGGTCATGGAATCGGCACGAACGAGCAGTTTCTCGCTGACGTCACGGGTGATGGTAAAGCCGATGTGGTGACCTTTGATGAAGTCAATGGGGACTGGTGGGTCTCGGTGTCATCCGGGTCCGGTTTCTGGCCGTCGCAGCGGTGGATCTCAGGACACGGGGCCGGTTCCTGACCCGGTGAGACAAA
>NZ_CAUVXP010000147.1:0-12416 GCF_963555955.1 Protofrankia sp. Cas3 | reverse complement strand
GCGTTGTCATACAGGCATTCTCATGAGCGAATCGGTGAAAAGACGGCCGTTCAGCCGTTCAGCCGTCGCCGAGGCCGGCGGCTTCGAAGGCGGTCAGGGACGGGCGGATGGTCGCGGTCGGCCGGCCTGTCGACACCAGCGGGTCGAGGGTCTTCAGGCCGTCCCCGGTGTTGAAGATGACGGTTTCGGCGTCCGGGTCAAGCAGCCCCTCGCGCAGCAGCCGCGCCAGACAGGCGACGGTGACGCCGCCGGCGGTCTCACCGAAGACACCCTCGGTGCGCGCGAGCAGGCGGATGCCATCGATGATCTCGGGGTCGGTGACGTCGGTGATCGCACCGCCGGTCCGCCGGGCGACGTCGAGTGCGTACGGGCCGTCCGCCGGGTTGCCGATCGACAGGGACTTGGCGATGGTCGACGGCTTCACCGGGGCGACTGTGTCAACCCCGCGGGCGAAGGCCGCGGCGACCGGGTTGCAGCCCTCGGCCTGCGCGCCGAAGACCCGGTACGGCGTCGGCTCCACCAGGTCGAGGCGGCCGAACTCGCCGAAGGCCTTGTCAATCTTGGTCAGCAGCGACCCGGAGGCGATGGGCACAACGACCTGCTCCGGCAGCCGCCAGCCAAGCTGCTCGGCAACCTCGTAGCCGAGGGTTTTGGAACCCTCCGCGTAGAACGGCCGTACGTTGACGTTGACGAACGCCCACTCGTACTCGCCGGACAGTTCGCTGCACAGGCGGTTCACGTCGTCGTAGTTGCCGTCGATCGCGACCAGTGTGCCGCTGTAGACGGCGGTTGACACGGTCTTGCCGTCCTCGAGATCGTGCGGGATCAGCACCACCGAGCGCAACCCGGCGGACGCGGCATGCGCCGCCACGGACTGGGCGAGGTTCCCGGTGGACGCACAGGCGACCGTGGCGAAACCGTGCTCGCGGGCGGCGGACAGCGCCACCGAGACGACCCGGTCCTTGAACGAGTGGGTGGGGTTCGCGCTGTCGTCCTTGACCCACAGTGCCCGCATTCCGAGTTCCGCGGCGAGCCGTGGAGCCGGGCGCAGCGGCGTCCAGCCGGCTCCGAGCGACACCCGGTGCGCCGGGTCGTGGCCGGCGGGAAGAAGCCCGACATAACGCCACAGGTTGGTGGGCCCGGCCTTGATGGAAGCCCGGGTGACCCGGCGCAGCAGGGCCTCGTCGTAGGCAATCTCCAGCGGGGCGAAACACTCGACGCAGACGTGCGTCGGGGAGAGCGGGAATGTGGCGCCGCAGTGCCGGCACGCTAGGGAGACCGCCGGATTGGCGGATTGCGAACCGATCGTAGCGGGGCGCTCAGGAGCGACTGTCATGGGTGAAACTCCTCATCTTTCCCGAGAGCCCGTTGCGTCTCGGGTCGGAATTAGCACCTGCCTCGCACGGATGCGGGTGGTTGCCGGGGCTTCACTGGGCCGGTCCCTCTGCCCCTCTGGATGAGCCGGATGAAGTTGTCAGTCCGTACTGTAGACCGGGTGCGGCGTGATGTGCACCGTTGGTTCGAGCGTCGAACGTATGACGGGCGTGACTTCTCGCCCGTCCGGTTGCTGGCCCGCAAGGAGGGTCCGATCAGCGTGGTGTTGCCCGCTCTGAACGAGGCCGCCACGGTCGGCACGATCGTTTCTGCGATCCATCGCGATCTTGTTGTCGGGGTGCCGCTCGTTGACGAGATCATTGTCATCGATCCGGGGTCGGTCGACGCGACCGCGTCCGAGGCGACCGCCGCAGGTGCGGTGGTGATCCCCGAGGAGCGGATCCTGCCCGGCCACGGGCGGATCGCGGGCAAGGGTGAAGCTCTGTGGAAGTCCCTGTACGCCTCGTCCGGAGATATTGTGATTTTCGTCGACGCGGACCTGGAGGACTTCGACACCCAGGTGGTGACCGGGCTGTTGGGGCCCCTGTTGACCGAGCGGGAGGTGTCCTATGTCAAGGCGTCCTACGACCGGCCGCTGGCGGGCGGCCTGCTGCCCGGCGGTGGTGGGCGGGTTACCGAACTCGTCGCGCGCCCCCTGCTCAACATGCACTGGCCGGCGCTGGCCGGGTTGGTGCAACCGCTCGCGGGCGAGTTCGCCGGCCGCCGCGTCCTGCTCGAGCGGCTGCCGTTCGTCTCCGGCTACGGAGTCGAGTTCGCCCAGCTGGTGGACGTCCTGTCCCTGGCGGGCGCGGATGCGATCGCGCAGGTCGAGGTCGGACGAAAGATCCATCGCCACCAGCCCGACGACGCTCTCGGACGCATGGCGGCCGAGATCATCCAGACGGCGTGGACCCGGCTAGGTGTCCACAGCCCGGCTCCGGGGCAGACGTTGACCCAGTTCCGCCGCTGCGACGGCGGGTTTGAGCCGCACACCCACCGGGTCGAGGTGCGGGAGCGTTCCCCGATGATCACAATTCCGGAGTATGCCGCTCGCTGGGCGGCGCGCGCTCCAGGTGACGGACCGCGATGACATCCGAACATTCGATCTTTCGAGGTTTGTAAGATCAACAAGGGGCTTTCCGGCGTACAAACCTAGAAAGATCGCCAGCACCAGCACCAGCACCAGCACCAGCACCAGCACCAGCGGCACGAGCAGGAGGACATCGCTGATGAGCATCCGGGTCGTCTACACCGATCTTGATGGGACCATGGTCGGGCCGTTCGGGTGCTTCTTCCGGAACGAGGACCACTCCACCACCCTTGATCCGGCTCGCGCCCTCATCGACCTGCACCGGGCGAGCATCGCGTTGGTGCTGGTCAGCGGCCGGACCAGGTCGCAACTGGTCGAAGCCGGTGCGATTTTCGGCGCAGACGGCTTCATAGCCGAGCTCGGTGCGATCGTCGGCTGGGACCATGGACGCAACAGCCAGGTCCTGCGCGGAGCCATGCCAGCCGATCTGGACCAGATACCGGATTCGCTCCTTGCCGCGCTGATCGCGCGGTATTCGGGACGCCTGAAGGTGTACCGACCCTGGCACCGCGGACGCGAGGTCGACATCATGCTCCGGGGCAACATCGACGTGGCCGAGGTGAACCTATGGCTCGTGGCGGAGGGTTTCGACTGGTTGACCATCCGGGACAACGGCATCATTTCGTGGGCTGGCATGCCGGCTGTGGATGATGTCCCGCACGTCTATCATCTCGTTCCCGAGGGTGTCAGCAAGGGCGCCGCGGTGGCTTTCGACCTGGCCCGCCGCGGGTTCCGTCCGGACCAGGCGATCGCGATCGGCGACTCCGCCAGCGACCTGATCATGGCCCGTGAGGTCGGCCGCATGCACCTGGTCGCGAACGCGCTGCGACACACCGATCTCGTCGGGTTGTTGCCGGACCACGACAACGTTGTCGTGGAGGATGGTGCGCTCGGCTCCGGATGGGCCAGCGCGGTCCGCTCGACGCTGCCGACCGCGCGGCCCGCCACGGTCTGATCTCCTGCCAGCCCGGGAAGCCAGGTGGCCGACGACGGCGAGGAGAAAGAGAACAGCCGCGATGGCGTAGGAGTTCCCGACCAACAGCTGCCAGCCGTGCCAGGAGTACTCGCGGTCGTGCTCGTACGGCAGCCACCACATCGGAGCGAGGACGAGCAGGGCAAAGCCGCCGCGTGCCGCGAGCCGCCCCCCGCGTGGCCCGGTCGGGCCGGCCAGCCAGGCCAGCGCGGGCAGTGCCCACAGCCAGTGGTGGGTCCAGGAGATCGGTGAGACGAGCAGCCCGGTGATGCCACATACCGTCCAGCCGAGCAGGGGCTCGTGGCGGCGGGTGGCCGCCACTGCCAGTCCGATCCCGGCGGCGGCTGTGCTCAGCGTCACCAGCTGAAACCAGAGCTCGTCGTGCACGGCATGACCGGCGAGGCGGGTCGCCACACCGGACAGCGACTGGTTGCCCGCATACGCGATCCCGCCGACGTGGGACGGGTCGAGCGCCAGCCTGGTCCAGAACCGCGCCGAGTCTGCCGGAGTGGCCAGGGCCGCCAGCGCGGAGCAGGCGCTGAAGGAGAGTGCGGCCATGCCCGCGTCCCGGCGTCTGCCCGTGGCGAAGAGGTAGGGAACGAAGATCAACGGAGTGAGCTTCACCGCCGCGGCGATGCCGATCAGTACACCTGAGGGCAGCGGCCCGGACCTACGACGCAGGTCAAGAATGATCAATAGCATGAGCGGGATGTTGATCTGGCCATAGGCGAGATTGCTTCGGATCGGTTCCACGGCCAGGAGGCCCACGGCCAGTGCCGCCTGCCGCCCGACCGCCGGCATCCCAACCGCAGCCGGCCTGGACGCGAGCGGGTCGGTGCGGGCCGCGGCGAGCACCTGGCGGGTCAACTCCGCCAGGCAGGTCAGCAGGACCAGCGCCCAGATGGCCTGTGCTGCCGGCTTCGGCGGGAGGGCGAGGGGGCCGAACAGCACGGCGGCGAACGGCGGGTAGGTAAAGGGCAGGCCGGTACCAGGCATGATCTGGTCATACAGGGGCAAATGGTGCAGAAATGCGTCGCCGCCCAGGCGGTACACGGCAAGGTCGATCCGGGTTCCGAACGCGAGTAGGCCGACCAGGGCGAACAGGCCGACGCCGAGCAGCACCGTGGCCGTGTTCAGGCGCGCGCGCATGCCGTTCCCCCTTTCTCGTGTTCGGACGTCCTTCTCGTGTTCGGGCGTCCTGACCGGATCCTCCCCGGCACCCGCGGGTGCCGGGGCTTGCAGCTGCCGGGAAGTCTGACGATGCCAGCGCCTGACGATCCCATCGTCTGACGATGCCAGCGCCTGCGGGGCCAGGCGGCGCGGGGCCGGCGTCGCGGGGCGCCGGTGCCCGCCGATGTCAGCGCTTGAGGGTCGTCGTGGACCAGCTGTCCCGGCGCCGTGTGAGTATCACCACAGAGATCAGCACAAGGAAGAGTGTGCTGATCGCGATAACCGGTGCCTGGCGCTGGAGCCACGGGGTGGCTCCAGGTAGGTTGGCGAACAACAGTTCGCAGTGTGGGAGGGCGAGAAACGCACCAACCGCGGACACCGTGCCGAGCAGACTCAGGCGGACCCGGTCGGTTGCCATGGCCAGCGGTATCAGCCCCCATGTCAGGTACCACGGGTACAGGACGGGGCCGAGAACCGCCAGCGTCAGTAGGCCCCAGCCGACAGTCGCGGCGAGGTTCCGCGCACGGATGGTTGCCAACAGGCGCAGCATCACCCCGGCGGTGACCACGATGCCGGCGGTCCGGGTCAGGTTGAGCGCCTGCGCAAACTGGATCTTCATGTCGGCGATGTCGCCCAGCCTTGCGAGCCCGTCGGCAAGACCGACCGTCGGTGCGTACAGGGTGAGGCCCGAGGCGGGAGTCGCCGCCGAACGTAACCAACCGAGCCCGTCTGGAATCAGCAGGACGAGGACCAGCCCGGATGCGCTGACGACGCCGACATCCCGAGCCACCGGCCGCAGCCGTGCCCAAACCCATGCCCGCGCATGCGGCGGGCGGGCGTCGGGAGGGCCGGTGTTGCGCGGGCGGGTGCCCGGTACGGGGGTTCCCGCATGCCACACGGCGACCGCCACGATTGCGAACGCCGCTGGCCACTTCACCGCGGTGGCCGCGGTAAGCAACATCATGGACGCTATCGGACGCCCGGCCCGGGCGGCCAGCAGGCCCGCGGCGAGCAGCGCTACCATGATCGCTTCAAGGTGGACGGCGCCGAGGAGCTGCAGGATGACAACCGGGCTGCCGGCGGCGGCGAGGGCCAGCGGCCGTCGCCGGGGGTCCGCGGCCCGCGCGACGCACCCGAGGATCACGATGACACCGGCGAGCGCGAGTGCCCTCAGGATCAGGACCGTTCCCAGCACGGTCCCGCCGGACAGCCCATAGGCGGCCTTCAGCAGGGCGAGCGCCAATGGCCCATAGGGTGCCCGGGACATCCGCCAGACCGGGTCGCTCGCGAGCAAGCTGGGTTGGTTACCCAGAATATTCGGACCGTTCCGGTACGGGTTGAGATCGGCGGTGAGCATGGCGCCATGCGCCACATAGCTGTATATGTCCAGACTCAGGATCGGTGGACCCACAGCGACGGGCAGACACCAGACGGCGATGATGATCCCGGTCTGGCTGAGCGAGATCGAGCCCCTTCTGGCCAGCAGGCACAGTTGCAACCAGCCGATGACGAGGAGCGCGACGCCGATAATCATGAAGGCTGGCAGGGCTGAAGCACGATCGAGCTGCACCGGGATGAGCAACCCGAACCAGTCGGTAGGCAGCTCAACCCCGGAGCGTAGCGCGAGCCGCCCCGCCGTAGCGACGACCAGGCATGCGCCAGCGAGCCCGAGTAGCCCGGCTAAGATCGCCTCGCCATGCCCACCGGCCATGCGCCACCCGAGCTCGGCGGGTTTCGCGCGGCTTGAGCCTTCACGGAGGTACGTGGTCGGGACGCTACCGCCCCGCGGCATCACGCCCGCGGAGGGCCGCCCGGACCCTGCCTCTGTCATCTGCTCGCGTGCGCGGCATGGCACACGAGACAACCGCAGTCATTTGACATTTTATGTTGATTCCGTCGAAAAGTAGGTTAACCCCGGGTTGTCAGTCGGCGGCGCTGTCGTGTGGTGCTGCTGGCATGTGGCCCTGGCGTCGTGTGGTGCTGCTGGCATGTCGCAGGGTTGTCGTGTGGCGCAGATAGCGAATTATAGCTTACTATCATATAGTAAGATTTTATCGGATTCAGCCCGGTGTGGACGAAGTGTAGATGAGGTGTGGGTAGGGCGTGGGCAAGGCGTGATCGCACCAGGTCGGGCCGGTGCGGGACGGCCTGGTGAAGATCTTGAAGGCATGCCCTAGTCTCCGGGTGTGCGTCATATCACGGGGGTTGACGAACTGGGATGTTCCACGCCTATCGGAACGGCCCGTGTGCTCGTTGCCTCCAACCGCGGGCCGGTGGCGTTCACTGCGGACGATGATGGTTCATTGACCGCGCGTCGCGGCGGTGGCGGGCTGGTCAGTGGCTTGCATGCGGTCGCGGGCGACGATGCCACGTCCGGGGGTACCACCGGTGGCAGTGGGCTGGTGTGGGTCTGCGCGGCGTTGACCGAAGCCGACCGGCGGGCCACCCGCCTGGCCCCGCAGGGACGGCTCGATCTCGCCGGCCATGACACCGGCGGCGCCGCGGTGTGCATGCTCGATGTGGACCGGGTCGTGTTCGAGCGGGCCTACAACGCGGTCGCCAACCGTACGCTCTGGTTCGTCCTGCATCTTCTGTATGCACCGGCATTCCAGCCGTCTTTCGGGCCGGCGTTCCAGCAGGACTGGCTGGCCTACGAACGTTACAACGCGATGTTCGCCGAGGCGCTGGCGCGTGAGGCGGCACCCGGCGCGGCCGTACTGATCCAGGACTACCACCTGACTCTTGCGCCTGCGCAGTTGCGTCGCCTCCGGCCGGATCTGCGGATCGCCCACTTCAGCCATACCCCGTGGGCGCCGCCCGAGTACTTCCGGATGCTGCCGGATGACGTCGCCCGCGCGGTCCTTGACGGCATGCTCGGCGCAGACCAGCTGGGCTTCCTGACGGCCGCGTGGGCCGAGGCGTTCTGTCGGTGTGCCCGGGCGATACTCGGCGCCGACATCGTCATCGACCACGACGTCGAGACAGACCACGGCGTCGAGACAGACCACGACGTCGAGACGACCGGCACCACGAGCCTGCCGCAGCTGCGATACCGCGGCCGCGTGGTCCGGATCGGCGTCCACCCGCTCGGGGTTGACGGCGCAGCCCTGGCGCAGCGCGCCCACGGACATGACGTCACTGCCCGCGCTGCCGAGTTGGGGGAGCTGATCGCCGGTCGCCGGGTGATCGTGCGGGTGGATCGGACCGAGTTGTCGAAGAACATCGTCCGCGGCCTGGAAGCGTACCGGGAGCTCCTGCGCCAGCATCCACGGTGGCGCGGCCAGGTGGTGCACCTCGTCTGCGCCTACCCGTCACGCCACGATCTTCCCGAGTACCGCGAGTACACGGCCGCGGTCCAGCGGATCGTGGCGGAGATCGAGGACGAGTTCGCGACCGCGTCCTGGTTGCCGCTCCGGCTCGAGGTCAACGACGACTATCCACGGTCGCTGGCCGCGTTGTCACTCGCCGAGGTCCTGGTGGTGAATCCGATCCGGGACGGGATGAACCTGGTTGCCAAGGAAGGCGCCGTACTGTCGAGGTCCGGGGCCGCGCTGGTGCTGTCCCGGGAGGCCGGGGCGTGCGCGGAGATGGCCGCCGATGCACTGGTGATCAATCCGTTCGACGTGTGCGAGACGGCGGCCGCCATGCACGCCGCGCTGCTGATGACCCCGGACGAACGGCGTGGCCGGTGCGAGCGGCTCGCCGCCGTCGCCAGCAGGCTTCCCCCGCACCGGTGGTTTCGAGAGCAGCTCGAGGCCCTGCTCGCCTGACCACGCTCGCCTGAAGGTGCTCGCTCGACGACCGGGAAACGCTTCAGGAGAGGCGGTCGGAGAGAAGGCGCAGCAGCGCGACCACCCCCTCCGGACCCGGAACGACGAGATCTGCCTGTTCCCGCAGCTGAGCTGGAACCTCCGGGCCGTCGCTGCACACGGTCAGACCCGGCACCCCGGTAGTCCGCAGCTGGTCGACAGCGTCGAAAGCCGGCAGGTCGCCGACGTCGTCACCGGCGAACAGGACCGACCGGGCACCCAGTTCCGCCGCCCGGTCGCGTAGCGCCCGCCCCTTGTCGTGGTCGGGTGGACGCAGTTCCAGTACCCGTTTGCCGGGCGCAGCCTCGAGCCCGTGGTCTGCGGCGAGGCTGGTCAACGCGGGCGTGAGAGCCGCCAGGGAGGCTTCCGGGTCGGAGGTGCGACGTACATGTACGACGAGCGCGTGCTTCTTGTCCTCGACCACGGTGCCGGCGGGCGCGTCCTCAAGCAGCCGTGGCAGGGCGGCCCTGACCGCCGCGACCCCGGGCAGCGGCTCGGGGCTCGTGATCCGGTTGGTGACGCCGTCCCACCGTTGCAGCCCGTACTGGCCGAGGATGACCATCGACTCGAGCCCCGGCTGTTCAGTGAAGCGGGCGAGGGCGAGCAGGGCTTCGACCGGCCGCCCGGTGATGATGGTGACCGATCCGACCTGCTGGGCTATCCGCGCCAGCGCGGCCAGGGCGCCTGGCGCCGGAACGGCGTCCGATGGGCGGGCGACGATCGGTGCGAGCGTGCCGTCGTAGTCCAGGGAGATCAGCGCGCGGCGCGGGTCGGTGAGTAGGGTCGCGAGCCCTGCGCCGCCGGCCAGTGTCCGCGGCGCTGTGGCGATCGGGCCAGAACCGGGCGTGGAAGTCATGAGGTCAGGTCCGTCACTTGTTCTCTCAGGGCCGCCAGCCAGGGCCGCGCGGCCGTTGGCGGTCAGGGCGCGGTTGGCGAAAAAGCCTTGGTTACGACGAGGATGAGCGGCTCGTCCGCGACGAAGTTCTTGGTTTTCGGCTTCGCCTGCTTCACGTCCGGAATCAGGTCCAGCACGGTCTGAGCCGCATCCTGGTGTCCCTCGTCGTAGAACACGGTCGGCTCCGGGACGTCGTACGCCGACTGGTAGTTGCCGGTCCGTGCCACAGTGAAGCCCGCGGCTTCCAGCCGTGCCCGGGCGGAATCGGCAAGCCCCGGGATCTTGGAATTGTTGAGGATCACGATCGGAATGAAGACGTGCTTCGGCGCGGCGGCCGGGGCGGGTGCCGCGGCTGCCGGCGGTTGGGACGTGACCCTGGGAGACGGCGAGGTAACCGCCGCGGATGGATCCGAGGTTGCCGGCCTGGCTACCGCCGCTGCGGCGGAAGCGGCGGCTGTCGGCGACGCGCCCGCCGCCGGGGCGTGTGCCGATGCCGAGGCGGCCGCTGCCGCAGCGGCAGCGGCAGTCGCGGCAGATTTGTCCGCGGACGGGTCGTTCACCAGATTGACCACGAGAATGCAGCCGAGCACGGCGAGCACAGCGATGCTGCCGGCCGCGATGGCGTGCAGTCGATCACCGGGACGCAGCCGGGGCGGCCGGGGCGGGCTGGGCGACGTGACGGTGGTATCGGTCATGGCGGGCGCTCACATCTCAGCCGGGTCGAGTCGGGCGGTGCCGCCGGCGCGTGCCCGTCGGCGTGTCGCCCGCAACCGGCGTAGCCGCTTGACCAGCATGGGGTCGGCGACGAGGGCTGCGGGGGAGTCGATCAGAGCGTTCAGTATCTGGTAGTAGCGGGTTGCTGAGATTGTGAACTCGGCGCGGATCGCGGTCTCCTTGGCGCCCGCATAACGCCACCAGTGCCGCTCGAACTCCAGGATCTGGCGCTGGCGATCGCTCAAAGCATCCACTGTGTCGCGCTTGGTATCTGTCTGTGCGGCGCCCGCGGACACCGGGGAGTCGACGGAGCCCCGTGGCTCGGCGGCCGGTACCTCGATGGGATGTGGCGGCGGGCCGAGGGTCTCGGACTCCGGTGCCAGGACGTGGGCGACTGCCACGGCGATGGCCTCCTCCAGACGGGACGGGATCCGCGAATCACAGGGTTGTGGTTCGCCGCCCACTATTTCAGAGGATGGGTCCGACAACTTCGGCCGAGGCGGGCGACACGCGGGATCACTTCTGGTGGATGTGGCCTGGTCTGGCCGTGCCATGACGAAGATCACTCATTGAGCATTTCGGACAACGGTCGTGAGCGCACCCCAGCCCCGCGACGCCGCGTCCCCTATAGCCGGTCGCTCCAATACTGTCGGCAGGTGACCCGTCGCTTCGTCCGCACCACCGAGGATTTCCAGTGCCTCGCCTGTGGGACACCGGTCCACGGTGACGGTTACACCAACCACTGTCCGTGCTGCCTGTGGTCCCGTCATGTGGACGTCAACCCCGGTGATCGAGCGGCGCAGTGTGGCGGCCCGATGCGCCCGGTTGCGGTGGAGGCCCGTCCCCATGACACCGTCCTGACGCACCGCTGCGAGACATGTGGGCACGAGCGCAGGAACAGGACGGCTCCGGCGGACGACATGGAGACGATCATCAAGGTGTCGGCAGCGGGCGCCGCCGAGTTCGGCCCGTCCGCCCCGCCCCGCGGCCGTGGCGAGCTCGGCGGGGGGCTCGGCGGGGGGCTCGGGGACGGTGGCGTCAGGGGTAGAGGCCGCGGGTCCGGTGCGCGTCGGCGACCCGGGCGACCCCGATGATGTGCGCGGCGGCGCGCAGGCTCACGCCACGCTCGGTGGCCAGCGCTGAAACCTCCCCGTAGGCGCGTTTCATGATGTCGCACAGCCGGTCGTTGACCTGGTCCTCCGTCCAGAAGTAGGCCTGGATGTCCTGTACCCATTCGAAGTAGGAGACGGCGACGCCGCCGCCGTTGGCGAGAATGTCCGGGACGACCACGACCCCGTTTCCGTCGAGGATCGGATCGGCGTCCGCGGATATCGGGCCGTTCGCACCTTCGACGATCATCCGCGCCTTGATCCGATCGGCGTTCGTCGCGGTGATGACCCCTTCCAGCGCCGCGGGCACCAGCAGGTCGACGTCGAGCTCCAGCAGCTCGGCGTTGGTGATCGTGTCGGTTCCGGGGTGCCCGACGACGGTGTCGCCGCCGCGCTGGACCCGGCGGAGCAGGGCGGCCGGATTGAGCCCCTGCGGGTTATAGACGCCACCCTTGACGTCGGAGACCGCGACGATCCGAGCGCCGGCGTCGTGGAGGTACTGCGCGGCGAGTGCGCCGACCTTGCCGAATCCCTGGACGGCGACGGTGACGTCGTAGGGGTCGAGGCCGTGTTCGGCCAGCGCCGCGAAGGCCACCAGCTGTACACCCCGGCTCGTCGCCCCGGCCCGCCCGGCCGATCCGCCGATCGACAACGGCTTGCCGGTGACGACTCCGGGTGCGGTGTAGCCGGTGTGCGTCGAGTAGGTGTCCATGATCCATGCCATGGTCTGTTCGTCGGTACCCACGTCCGGGGCGGGAATGTCCTTTTCTGGTCCGATGAGCGGGACGAGCTCGGCCGCGTAACGGCGGGTCATCCGCTCCCGCTCGGAGAGGGAGAGCAGGCGCGGGTCGACGGCGATACCGCCCTTGGCGCCGCCGTAGGGGATACCCATCAACGCGCACTTCCACGTCATCCACATGGCCAGGGCCTTGACCTCGTCAAGGTCGGTGGACGGGTGGAAGCGGATGCCGCCCTTGGCGGGTCCACGGGCCAGGTTGTGCTGGACCCGGTAGCCCGAAAGGACGAGCAGGTGCCCGTCGTCACGCATCAGCGGGACACTCACGGTGATCGCTCGACGCGGCATCCGGAGCAGATCGTGGAGGCCGTCATCAAGGCCGAGGTGGCGGACGGCGTTCTCCAGCTGGATCCGTGCCGTGTCCCACGCCGATGGAGATCCGAGCATTCAGACATCTCCTTGTGTTGTACGCGGTCCCCGTTGACCGCGCCGTGCGCCGTGCGCCGGGCGGCCGGGCGGCCGGGCGCCCGGCGCACGGGCGTGCGC
>NZ_CAUVXP010000146.1:5723-15422 GCF_963555955.1 Protofrankia sp. Cas3 | reverse complement strand
AAGGTCGGGTCCACCGGCGTCATCCGGACGCCGCGGGGCCTGCCTGGGCAGATGCGGTCCGGGCTCGACGCGGGCGGCGCTGCGCAGCATCGTCGGCATCTCGAAATGCGGATCCTCGTACTCGGAGGGAGCCTCGCCGGCGGCGGGCACCTCAGGCAGGACGACGACCTCCGGTCCGGTCGGGGTACCGAGCCGGAAGCGGATCTCGCCGTTCACGTCCACGCTCTGCACCCGCTGGCCGTCGAGCCAGGTTCCGTTCGAGCTGATGTCCCGCACGGCCCAGCCCGCGCCGACCGGTTCGATCAGCAGGTGCCGGCGGGACACCCGACTGTCGGGCATGACGAAGTCGGCCGAGCGGGCACGCCCGACGACGAACGGCTGGCCGGCAGGCACGGTGGCCACGATGGCGCCGCTGACGACTCTGAGGGTCGTCTGCACGTGTTTCCCCCTTCAGGACGGGACACAGGCCGGATGCCCCGCCGAACTACTTCGACATGGATCGTCCGATCTTGCGGGTCGTCCGAATCGTAGCGTCGTCCACAAACCATGATCCAGGTTGGGTGGACCAATCACCACGGACACAACGCAGGGGGCAGACTGCGCGGGGTCGGCCATGTCGATACCGGACATGTCCACAGCAGTCATGACCACATCAGTCATGTCCGGAGACGACCGCCCACGAGTCCGACAGTATCCGCCAACGAGTAATAATTGCCTGTCGCCCACCCGGCGGTCCGGGAACTGTCGCTGATTCGACGCGGCGCGGGAACAGAGCGGAGATCCACGGGGTGACCGCCGGCTCAGCCGGCGGCCCCGGCGGGAAGGATGACGTCGGTGGCCGCCGCCCTCACCGCGATGCCGTTGCTGCCGGCCGTGGCACTCTGGATCCGCAGGTTGAACGGCAGCCCGGCGATCGGCAATGGAATCGCCGGCAGCGCCAGACCCCCGGGTAGAACCAGCGTGAGGTTGTTGTCCTTGACGGTGAAACCCGTTTCGATCGACTGCGAACCAATGATCGAACCCACGATCGGCAATGACACATCCACATTCACTTTGACCTTGCCGTCGCTGCCGGGCGCCACCTGGACCTTCCCGATCGGGAGCTTCAGGCTCGCCAGATAGGTGTTGAGATCGCTGTAGCTGATCTGCACATCGGCGGTCACCTTGTCCACCGGGACCTGCCCCACCTGGCCGCGGATCGCGTCCCCGAACGGTACGTGAACGCCCTGTAGGCGTGCTGTCACCGCCGAGATACGCGGCCCGGGTGTGGAGATGCCCGTCACCGTCACCCGCAGGTCGTCATACTTACCGAACAGGATCTGGGTCAGGAACGGGATGCCGCCGATGCTGACGTCGGTCACCGTGGGTGGCGCGACCGTCGGATCCTTGCTGGACTGGGCGACCGCCACCTGCGCCTTCGCCTTCATCTGGCTTTCGGCGATCGGTACCGACGCACGGTCGGCCACAACCAGCAACGCGAACAGCACGATCAGTGTGATGATCGGCCATCTGCGTCGACGCCGCCGGCGAGCCGGAGCGGTCGGCAAGGCCATCACGCCGGCCGGCTCGACCGGTGGCACGGCTGACGGGCGCTGCGCCGTGTAATCGGAACCGGCCCCGTAACCCGGGTACGCCGGGCCGCGGTCCGCCGGGCGCGACTCGTCCCGGTAGGACTCGTCCCGGTAGGACTCGTCCCGGTAGGACTCGGCTGGATGGGCACCGGCCGGATACGAATCGGTGCGTCGGGTGTCGGCAAGGGGCGGGTTCGCCGGCCGGACGGGATCGGCGCGGGTTCGCGGTTGTCGACCGGCCGGGCGGAACGAATCCGCCGGCGGCGGCGGACCAACGGGACCCACGACCTGTGCCTTGCGCGTTCCACCGCCCGGCTGGGTACCGGCGGGCGGTGGCAGGCGGCGGGTCGAGTCCTCCGACCCGCTACCCCGGTCCGAGTCGTCATCAGGTCCACGTCTCACGGTCTGGATGGTCGCACGATCGGCGGGTCCTGGCACGACTTGGGTCAGACAGGCGTCAGACCTCCCCGAACAGCTGCGGTGCCCGGTCGGACCCCTTCGGTGGGACGAGTCGGAAAACCGATCCGCGCGGGGCCGAATAGACGTTCCAGAAGTGCTCGGCCACCGCCTCCGGCGAGAGCGGGCCGGCAGGTGCGACGCGGGCCTCCAACACCACGGTTCGAAGCCGGATTCCACGCGCCTGCAGCACCGGCGCAAGCGACGTCCCGAGCGCGAGCAGACCGGCCTTGCCGATCGCGAGGGCGAAGCGCCCGGCGGCCGGTTCGGTGCGCAGCCCGGCCGCGGTCAGCAGTACGCATGTCGAAGGACGATCAGCCAGCAACCCCACAGCGGCCTGCACCACGGTGAGAGCGCCGGTCACGTTGACCGCCAACGTCTGGTTGACCGTCTCCGCCGACACCGACAGCGCAGTGCCCCGGATGCTCAGCTTCGCGTTGTAGACGACGGCGGTCAGGCCGCCGAGCCCGTCTGCGAGTTTACCCAACGCCGCGGTGACGGCGCCCGGCTCGGTGACATCGGCAACTTCGCCGGCGACCGCGACATCCTCCCGGGCGAGGTCGGCTTCGATCCGCCCGACCGTGTCGGCCGAACGAGCGATCACGCCGAGCGCGAAGCCCTCCCGGGCGAACCGGCGCAGGAGCTGGACGCCGAAGGCCCGCCCCGGTCCGACGACGACGAGCGCCCGCTCGTCCTCCTGCTGCTGCTGCATGCGCTTACCGTAGGAGAATTCCCGGATTGAGGATTCCGGCCGGGTCGAGGGTGTCCTTGACCGAGCGCAGGACAGCCATCCCGATGTCACCGATCTCCGCCGCGAGCCACGGCTGATGGTCGGTGCCGACGGCGTGATGGTGGGTGATGGTCCCGCCCGCGTCGAGGACCGCGCGGGTGGCTGCGGCCTTCACCGCCACCCAGCTCGCCACCGGTTCGCCGGGCTGGGGACACACGACGGTGAAGTACAGCGACGCGCCGGTCGGGTAGACGTGCGAGATGTGACACATGACCACCCCCGGCACATCCTGCGCGGCCAGGGCCGCGACGATCGCGTCCCGTACACCGGTGTACAGGCCGGGCAGCGTCGACCAGAACCCGGCCGTCTCCAGCGTCTCGGCGAACATCCCGATGTCCAGCAGGGCATCGCGCAGGTACGGGCCGCGAAAGCGGTCACGCACCCAGCTGGCCCCGATGTCGCGCCCCAACGCGACCGCGCCGGCCGCGTGCAGCAGTTCGCCGACCTCGGACCGGCGCGCGGCGACCCAGCCGGCCCGTCCCTCGTACCCGGTGATCAGCTGACAGCCGCCGCCGGTGCCGGAGTCGCCGGTGCCGGGGTCGGTGCCGGGGTCGCCGGTGCCGGGGTCGGTGCCGGGGTCGCCGGTGGCGGGGTCGCCGCCGACAGGGCCACCGCCGGGCAGGCCGGCCGCGGTCTCGACCTCATCCGAGAGCCGCACGACCGTCGGCAGCAGATCCCGCTGTGCCAGGGCGCGCAGCACGTCGGCCGCGCCGGTGAAGTCCGTCAGGCGCCAGCCCTCGTAGTAGGTCGCCTCGGGCCGGGGTCGCACCCGCAGCCGCACCTGGGTGATGACCCCGAAGGCGCCTTCGGAACCGAGTACGAGCTCGCGCAGGTCGGGTCCGGCGGCGGACGCGGGCGCGCGGCCGAGTTCCCAGGTGCCGACCGGGGTGGCGACCCGGACGCCGAGGACCATGCTGTCGAACCGACCGTGGCCGGCGGATGCCTGGCCGCTGGACCGGGTCGCGGCGAACCCACCGACCGTCGCGTACTCCCACGACTGCGGCAGATGGCCGAGGGTGAAGCCGTGCGTGGCGAGCCCGGCCTCCAGCGCCGGGCCGCGCATACCTGGTTCAACTGTGATGATATGTGACTCGGCGTCGACGCTGACGAGCCGGTTCATCCGGGCCATGTCGAGCGCGATCACACCGGCAAGGCCGGCACGGACGGCGACCAGGCCGCCGACCACCGACGTCCCGCCACCGAACGGAACCACCGCGAGCCGATGGCGGCCGCAGACCGCGAGCAGGGCGAGTACCTCGTCGTGGCTTGCGGGCAGGACGACCGCGTCCGGGGCATCCAGGGCGTCGCCGGCGCGAAGACGCAGCAGGTCGGTCGTGGACCGCCCACGGCAGTGCCGGACCAGGCTCGCCCGGTCGTCACGGACCCAGGCCGGGCCGAGCACGCCCACCAGGGCCGCGTGCGCGTCCTCGGCAAGGCTGCCCACCGGCAGCCGCAGCGCGTCAGTGCCCACCGGTGGGGTGTCCCGGCAGGCGGTACCCAGAACCTGTTCCAGCAGGGAGCGGACACCGGCGGGCAGCGGTATGTGCGCCTCCGCCGCGCCCCAGCCCCACCAGACCGTCCCGCCGTCAGCTCCCGTCATCCGGCCATCCCGTCATCCCGTCATCCCGCCATCCGGCCATCCGGCCATCCGGCCATCCGGCCAACACGAACAATCAGCAGGACTCGTTGTCGGCGGTGACACGACATACACTGTGACAGATGTGGTCACAGCGTGACCGTCCTATGCGCACCGTGTTACCGCACACCGTGTTACCTGACCGGGCCGGGGACGCGCAACCGGCCGGGTCGCTCAATCGCCGGCAGCGCGATCGGGATCTCGCCGATCTGACGGGCGGAACCGTCGTCGACGTTCTCGTCATCGGCGGCGGGGTGACCGGGACGGGCGTGGCGTTGGACGCCGCGAGCCGCGGCCTGTCCGTCGCGCTCGTGGAAGCCCACGACCTGGCCTTCGGCACCAGCCGGTGGAGCTCCAAGCTCGTCCACGGCGGATTGCGCTACCTGGCCGCCGGCGACGTCGCGCTGGCCCGTCAGTGCGCCCGGGAACGCGACATCCTGCTGCGCAGCACCGCGCCACATCTGGTGCGGCCGCTGCCGATGGTGTTTCCGTTGATGGCCGGCCTCCCCACCTCCGCTGCTCTGGTCGCCGACGCCGGCCTGCACGCCGCCGACCTGATCCGGCGTGGCGCCGGCACCCCGCGGTCGGTGCTGCCTGGGCCTCGACGGTTGAGCGCGGTCGAGACCCAGGCCATGGTGCCGGCGCTGCGGACCGCCGGGCTGCGCGGCGGTCTGCTGTCCTGGGACGGCCAGCTCGTCGACGACGCGCGCCTGGTCGTCGCGATCGCTCGGACGGCGGCCCGGTACGGCGCACGGATCATCACGCACTGCCCGGTCCGATCCATCGACGGGGATGGAGCCGCCGCGGTCGACATGCTCACCGGCACCGCGGTCACGTTCCGTTCGCGGTCAGTGGTGAACGCAACCGGAGTGTGGGCCGGCGAACTGTGCGGCGACATCACCCTGCGCCCGAGCCGCGGCAGCCACCTTGTCGTGGCGGACAGCGCCTTCGGCGGGCTCCGGACGGCGATCACCATGCCGGTACCGCATGAACGTAACCGATATGTGTTCGCGCTGCCGCAACTCGGTGGGCGGGTCTACGTCGGGCTCACGGACGAACCCGCCGACGCCGTGACCGACACCCCGGCGGCGACCCCGGCCGAGACCGAGTTCCTGCGCGACGTCGTCTCCAGCGTCCTCGCGGTACCCGTTGACCGGGCCGACGTCCTGGGCACGTTCGCCGGGCTGCGCCCGCTGCAGGCCGGGACGGCCAGGCGCACCGCGGACCTCTCGCGCCGCCACACCGTCGTCACCTCTGCCAACGGCGTGGTGACCGTCGTCGGTGGCAAGCTCACCACCTACCGGCAGATGGCCGCGGACGCCGTGGACGCGCTGGCGGGGGCACGTGGGCTGCGCACCGGGCCCTGTCGGACCCGAGCGCTGCCCCTGGTGGGCGCGGCCGAGCGGTCGGTGCTCGCCGACGTGGCCGCGCCGCGCCGGCTGGTCGCCCGCTACGGCACCGAGGCGCCCGCCGTGGTCGAGTGCGCGCGGGGCGATCCGGCACTGCTCGCGCCCTTGTGTGACCGCGTGGACACCACTGGCGCGGAACTGGTGTTCGCGCTGCGGCACGAGGGTGCTCTCGACGCCGGCGACCTGTTGGACCGGCGCACCCGCATCGGCCTGGTGCCGGCCGACCGTGCCGCCGCGCTCCCCCACGTCCTGGCCCTGCTCGCCGCCGCGGAAACCTGATGACGGTCAGGCTGTGTGGCCGGGTCATGTGGCCGGGTCATGTGGCCGGGTCATGTGGCCGGGTCATGTGGCCGGGTCATGTGGGGACAGGCCAGCGCAGTTCGAGGCAGGCCCTGCCGTCCGCGACGTCGGCGCTGACCTCAAGGACGGGTCCCGGCCACGACTGAGGCAGCCGAACCGGATCCACGAACGTCCCGGCCGCGACCGGAAAGGACACGAACACGCTGCCGGACTCGGGCGAGGACAGGACGGTCAGCAGCACCGGCCCGGCCGGAACCGAACGCAACGCCTGGCCGATCACGACCACGATCCCCTCCTGCAGGACGCCTGGACACCGGCGCAGGTCACCGGCAAGCTGCACCTCGACGTCGATACCCCGCGACTCGGCGGCCTCCACCACCGGCTCCAGCACCCCGAGTGACCCGGGCGGACCAGCCGTGGCGGCCAGTGTCCGGCGCAGCACCGACGCCCGACGGGTGCACCGTTCCCGCACCGCCGGGTCACGCGGGTCGAGCTGGCCGCCGGCGATCGCGCGCAGCAGCGGCAGGGTGTCGCTGTCGATGTCACGCAGGCCACGATCACGGTCGGCGAGAATCCGCGCGGCCGCTTCCGTCCGGCCGGCGAGCTCGGCCTCGTCCTGCATGGCCTGGGCGGTGGCCTCCGCTGTGCTCCGCAACGCCGGGCCGAACGCGGTGATCAGCGCCTGCAGAGACCACAGCCCGTACACGGCTGCGGTCAGGCGCGAGAGCGCGATCGGTCCGGTATCCCCGCCCAACAGCACGATCGAGACGAGCAGTACGGTCGCGGCGGCCACGGCCACCAGCCATTCCCGCGCCGGCCGGGATACCACGACCAGCACGAGAAGTACCGGAAGTGCCATCGTCGCCGGCCAGTCGATCATCCTGATCGTGTCACCGCCCGTGGTGTTGAGGCCACCAGCAGCGGCGGTCGTGAGCGCGAGGAGAGCCACGCCGACGGCCTCCAGCCGGTTGAGCCGGCGATGCCGCGTTACTCGAACGGCGAGGGCGACACCCACCCCGATCGCCACCCACAGTGCGACCGATACGACCGGCCGGTGCACCCGACCCCAGTAACCGAGCACCGCAAGGGCCAGCAGCCCCTGCCAACAGGCGACGGCGAGCGCGACCATCCGCCGCACGCCGGTGTCGTAGTGCCGGCGAAGGTAGGCGGCCGCATCGGCCGCCTCAGCTGGGTCGACGCGGGAGGCAGGCGCCCGCCAGGCCATCTCGACGGTGGTTCCATGCCCGGGCCGACTGTCGATCTTAATACTGCCGCCGACGTCAGCGACCCGTTCGGCGATCGAAGCGCGCAGGCCGAGCCGCTGCGGATCTGCCCGGCCGGGATCGAAGCCGACGCCGTCGTCGCTCACCGTGATATAAAAATGATCATCCTGCCAGTGAACGACAACCGTCGCCCGGTGGGTGCGGGCATGGCGCGTGACGTTAGTCAGTGCCTCCCCCGCAGCCGCGCTCAGCGCCGCCACCACCACCGGCGGCGGCTGCGTGTCGACGTCTCGGTGGATGCGCACCTGCACGTCAAGCCCGTTGTCACGGGCATCCGCGGCGAGCCGACCGATCCGATCGGTGAGGTCGGCACGGGCATACCAGTCGTTCCCGGCGATCAGGTCCGTCATCGCCTCGACGCTGCGGGCGCACCGGCGCCTGGTCAGCTCGTCGTCCGCGCCGCCGCCCCAGCCGATGCCGGTGAGGGTGTTGAGCACCGTGTCGTGGATGACCCGTTCCCGTTCCCGCCGGTCGCGCCAGCGGGCGTCCGCGACCGTCGCGGCCCGCAACCGCCCGGCGGCGACCGCCAACCGCGCATCCGCGGCGACGGCGTTGCGTCGCAGTCTGGTAGCGGCCAGCCGGAACACCAGGCAGACCGCGACGAGCAGGCTGGTCGAGCCGGCCACCTGGGGCATCGCCGTCGGTGCGCTGCTGAACTGCACAACCCCGAGCACCGCGACGACCGCGGGGAACACAGCGGCGGGCGCCCGCCAGGCAGCGACGAAACCGGCTCCGGTCAGCACCCGGAAGATCCAGGTACCACCGTCGCCGAGGGACTGGGGCGGCAGCCAGCAGGGAGCGCCCACACCGATGATCACCGCCGTGACGAATTCCCCGACCACCAGCCAGTTCGAGATCCGGCCGCGCATGGCGACACCGATGAAGACCAGGTCCCACAGCACGTCGCCGACCACCGCCACGAGGCGCTCGGGCGACCCGAGGTACCAGTCCTGCCAGATGACGACGTACGCGACGAGGACGACCAGCGACGCCACCCGCAGGATTGCCAGTACTCGAGCGGTGACGGATTCCAGCGCGTCAACGGCACGGCCATGCACGAACCCTCAGTCTGGACCCTCGAAGCGGCCGGGTGACACGGAACCGTCAGGAACCGACCGCTGTCGGTGAAATCCCGTCGATGGTGAGGGCCGCGACCCGGTCACGGTGCTCGATCGGATCCCCATAGCTGTAGGCCTCGCGCTTAGCCCGCTTGTAGAAAAAATGGGCGTCGTGCTCCCAGGTGTAGCCGATCCCGCCGTGATACTGGATCATCGCGGCGGTCACATCCCGGGCGGTCTGCGAGGCCTTGCTCTTGGCCACGGCGACCGCGAGCCGGCGGTCGGCGAGCCCGGCATCCAGCGCGTGCGCCGCATACAGGACCGCATGCTCCGACATGGTCACGGCGACGTGCAGGTCTGCGAGGTGGTGCTTGAGCGCCTGGAAGGAACCGACCGCCCGGCCGAACTGCACCCGGTCGCAGGCGTAGGCGACGGTACGCGTCAACGCCTCCCTGGCAAGGCCGACGAGGTCCCCCGCCGTGAGCACCGCGCCCCGATCGAGAAGTTCGACGAACACGCCCGTGGACGAGCCGGGAAGGCGCTGCCCGGGTACGCCGTCGAGAACCACCGAAGCCGTGCGCACCGAGCCGTCATAGCTTTCCAGGCCGGTCACCTGGACCCCTGGCAGACCCGGTTCGACCAGGTACAGCCCGACCCCGCCGCCGGGTTCCAGGGCCGCCACCACGATGATCTCCGCCGCTTCGGCGTAGTCGACGGGCAGCGCAGACCCGGTCAACCGGCCCCCCTCGTCAGCGCCGACCCGCACGCCGCTGGGGTCGTAGCGACCGGTAGGCCCCCGCAGCGCCACCGTGGCCACCAGCGCACCCGAGGCGACGGCGGGCAGCAGGGCCGCCTTCTGCGCATCCGATCCCGCCAGCCCAAGCGCCTCGCCCGCGAGCACCGTCGGCAGCCACGGCCCGGGTACGACGCCCGCACCGAAGGCGCGGGCAACCACCTGGGCGTCCACCAGGCCGAGCCCCAGGCCGTCGTACTCCTCGGGGACGCACACGGCGAGCCAGCCCTGCTCGCCCATGGCCTTCCACAGCTGCGCGGGAATACCGGTGCCGCCCGGGTCCTCGAACACGGCACGGACGGCGCTGCGATCAAACTGGTCCGCGAGGTAGTCGCGGACGGCTTCACCCAGGGCGCACTGCTCGTCGGTGAGCGCGAAGTACATGGCTGGTCCTATCGGAGGC
>NZ_CAUVXP010000146.1:0-5145 GCF_963555955.1 Protofrankia sp. Cas3 | reverse complement strand
ACCACTAGTCATCGAGGAAGCCCGAGGACCCGCTCGGCGACGATGTTGCGCTGCACCTGCGACGAACCGCCCCAGATCGTCACCGAACGCGACCACATGGCCTCCTGCTGCATGGCGCGCAGGTCGGTGTCGGGGCGCGGTCGGGCGAGCGTCGCCTCCGGACCGAGCAGATCGTCGAAGGTCTCCCACAGGTCCTGGTGCGTGTGCGACCACTGCAGTTTGGTCACAGATGACCCGGCCCCAAGATCCTCGCCCCGTTCGACCTGGGTGAGCACGTGCATGGAGCGGTAGCGTAGGCACTCGAGCTCGACCATCCGGCTGGCGAGCTGCTGGCGCAGGATCGGGTCGCCGGTGCGGCCGAAGGTGGCCGCGGTGGCCACGATCTCGTCGAACTGCCGGCGCATGGCGGTGTACTGGACGATGCCGGAGGCCCCACGTTCGAACGACAGCAACAACATCGCCGTTGACCAGCCGTTGCCGACCCCGCCGAGACAGTCACCGACCTTCACCCTGGCATCGGTGAAGAACACCTCGCCGAACTCGCTCGCGCCGCTGATCTGACGCAACGGCCGGGCCTGCACCCCGTCGGACCGCATGTCGATGAGCAGCATGGAGATGCCGCTGTGCCGCTGGGAGCCGGGTTCCGTGCGGACCAGCGCGAAGATCTTGTCCGCGTACACGGCATTGGTCGTCCAGACCTTCTGGCCGTTGACGACGAACTCGTCACCGTCGAGCACGCCGCCGGTGCGCAGCGCCGCGAGGTCCGAACCCGCACCCGGCTCGGAGAAACCCTGGCACCAGATCACCTCGTTGCGCAGCATCGGGCCGATGATGTCGCGCTTCTGCTCGTCGGTACCGATCGCCATGACGGTGGGGGCGAGGAAGGCCAGCCCGAGGGCGTTGACCGTGTGTGGCGCCCCGGCACGCTGCGTCTCCTCGTCGTAGATCGCCTGCATGCCGGGCGTCCCGCCGCGCCCGCCGTACTCCCGCGGCCAGGAGATACCGGCGAAGCCTGCGTCGTATTTGCGGCGCTCCCAGTCCCTGCGCAGCTCGAACGCCGCAGCCTCGGGCATGGCCGACCAGAACGACCGGGACCGCCACCGCGGCGGGACGTTGTCCGCCAACCACGCACGCAGCTCCGCGCGGAACTGTTCCTCCTCGGGCGTGAACGTGAGGTCCATCAGGCGGCTCCTGCGGGCGGGCTGTGGGCAACGCGGCATGCGGAGTTTATTTGCAGCGGGCACGATGTGACGTGTGTCCGCGCCCTACCTTGCATCCGCGCTCCGGAAACGGGGAACACGATGATCGTTCCGGCACGGCTGAACCCCACCACCCGGGACGACGCCCTGCGCCAGATGGCGACCGACGTCGTCGACGTCGTCGTCATCGGCGGCGGCGTCACGGGTGCGGGGGTCGCGCTCGACGCGGCCACCCGCGGCCTGTCGGTGGCCCTGGTCGAGGCACGAGACCTCGCGGCCGGCACATCCAGCCGGTCGAGCAAGCTCATCCACGGTGGGCTCCGTTACCTCGAGCAGCGCAACGTGGCGCTGGTCGCCGAGGCGCTGCGGGAACGGGCGCTCCTGCTGGACACCCTGTGCCCGCACCTGGTGCGCCCGGTCCCGTTCATATACCCGATCACGCATCGGATGTGGGAACGCGCCTACGTCGGCAGCGGAATGCTGCTCTACGACACCCTCGGCGGCGGTCGCCGCAACGTGCCGCACCACCGCCATCTGAGCAGGCAGGCCGCGCTGCGCGCCGCACCGTCCCTGCGACCGGACTCCATGGTGGGGGCGATCCAGTACTGGGACGCCCAGGTCGACGATGCCCGCCACACCATGTTCGTCGCCCGCACCGCGGCCCACTACGGCGCCCTGATCGCCACCAGCGCCCGGGTGACGGGACTGCTGCGGGAGGGCGACCGGGTCAGCGGCGTCCGTGTCGACGACCTCGAGAACGGCGGGCAGATCGACGTCCGGGCCCGCCAGACGATCAACGCGGCGGGGGTGTGGACCGACGACATCCAGGCCATGGCCGGCGGTCGCGGTCAGCTGTCCGTCCGGGTGTCCAAGGGCATCCACCTGGTCGTGCCCCGCGACCGGATCCACTCCACCACCGGGCTGATCCTGCGTACCCGGACCAGCGTGCTGTTCGTGATCCCCTGGGGCTCGCACTGGATCATCGGAACGACCGACACGGACTGGAACCTCGACCTCGCCCACCCGGCAGCCAGCAGCGCGGACATCGATTACGTGCTGGCCCACGTCAACCGGGTGCTGCGCACACCGCTGACCAACGAGGACATCACCGGGGTCTACGCCGGGCTGCGGCCGCTGCTGTCCGGCGAGTCCGAGGGCACCTCGCGGCTGTCCCGGGAACACGCGGTCGTCTCGCCGGTGTCGGGCCTGACCATGGTGGCCGGCGGGAAGTACACGACCTACCGGGTGATGGCCCGCGACGCGGTCGACTCAGCCGTCCATGGCATGAACCGCTACGTGCCGGCCTCGTGCACCGAGCGGATCCCGCTTCTGGGTGCCGAGGGCTACCAGGCGCTGTGGAACGCCCGGGAGACACTCGCCAACCGCAGCGGGCTGCACGTGGCCCGGGTCGAGCATCTGCTGGGACGCTACGGCAGCCTCGCCCGCGAGATCCTCGCCCTCATCGAGGAGCGCCCCGCACTTGGAGCGCCGCTGCGCGGGGCCAGCACCTACCTTGCGGCGGAGGCCGTGTACGCCGCGTCCCACGAGGGTGCCCTGCACCTTGACGACGTACTGACCCGCCGGACCCGGATCTCGATCGAAGCCTGGGACCGGGGCCTGGAGGCCGCAGCGCACGTCGCCGAGCTGGTCGGACCCGAGCTGGGCTGGGATCACGCGACCACCGCCGCGGAGATCGAGCACTACCGGACCCGGGTGGCGGCCGAACGCGAGTCCCAGCGGCAGGCCGACGATCAGACCGCCGACGCGGCCCGACTGGGCGCCCCGGACGTGCGCGGCAACGGCCGGCTCCGGCCCGCCGCGCCCGAGCCGGCCCTGGGTCGCGGGTCGCGGGTAGCGGGTAGCGGGTAGCGCCAGGTCCGACAAAATACCCGCCGGCGACGCTCGCCAGCGGTCTGGAAAATGACAGCGAAAATGTCGCCGCGGCGCTGTACAGCCCGCGCCGTGGTCCGATGACGGCGAGAAATCCGACGATTGCTCCGCGTTGTCTACCGAGGTCAAGAGCTGTGCCCGGGGCTGTGGCAGACCCCCGAACTGCACCGAAAATACCCTTCTGGGAATTATCAGAATGGCCGTAGAAATAGTCCGTGTGACAACACGACAGTCAACAGACATAAGCCGGCCAACATATTTCCGGCTGGTAAACACACCGGTAACCTGTCACCATATCCGCTGACGCCGACCGGCGACCCAGGGCATGACCACTAGGCATGCGCGGCATGAGTGGTAGGTTCTCCAGGTAGCGAGACCCCATGTTCGCGGAACACCGGACCGGCCCGCCGTGCCTCCCGTTGCGGAGTCTGCCTCTTCTGGAGGTGTGTCTATATACAGATGCCTCGGCGCCGACCAGCAGGTTTGTCACGGCCCGGTTACGCACGAGGGTGAGCGACCTCAACAGGCGCCGTATTATACGGATCGCCGCATTGCCGAGTACGCCCCCTTGGGCCGGTCTCCCGCATATCGGCCGGTGAAGATCCGGAAGGGACGCTGTACCATCCGAAGCCGGCTTCTGACGAGGGCAAGCCACGGGATAATACGAGGGGAACAGCAACCGACGTAAACGGGCGCTGTTTTCGCACGGCTACGATCAACAGTAGCTCCGCCCGGAGACGGGAGAAACCCGCCGTGACAATGCACGCGCACCCAGGATGGGATCCGCACAGACTCCGGCAACTCCACGACGCGACCGCACCGCCATCCGCCGAACAGCTCATGCCCGCGAACACCGACCTCGACCTGCTGTGGACGGGCGACGGTCTGGCCCGAGGGCTTGCGGAGATGACCCGTGACAAGCGGCCGCCCCGCTTTCTCCCGGTGTCGGGACCGTCCCTGGGCTCGGCCGCCGAGCGTTGGCTCATGGCACGGACATGCCAGCGTCGGGTCGCCGCGGTCGGTCAGCTTGTCGATGATCCCCTGGTGCGTGGCTTTGAAGAGCGCGTCGACGCGCTGCGGCGGATGAGCGACATCCTCGGCGGCACCGACGTGCACGCGCTGTCCATCACCGAGCTCCGCATCACCGTCCGGCTGCTGCGCACCGGCATCCACAACGACATCCATCAGGCCCGGCTGTACGCGGTGGCCGCCGAGCTGGCACGACTGGCAGGATGGGCCATGTACGACGTCGGGCAGTACGGCGCCGCACAGCGATGCTGGCTGGTGGCGCTGCGGGCCGCCCACGAGGCGGGTGCGCCCGCCCTGGGTGCCAACGTCCTGCGCTGCATGGCGGAACAGGCAACGTGGTACGGGCAGCCGGCCGACGCGGTCACCCTGCTCCAGTCGGCCCAGGCCGGCGCCCGCAGTGTGTTGAGCGCCATCGAACGGGCCGTGATCGCGGCTGACCTGGCCGTCGCCCACAGCCGCACGGGTCACCGCGTGGAGGCCGCCGCCGCGACCACGCTCGCCCACTCGCTGATCAACGAGGTCCGCCCGGAACGGAACCCCCCCTACATGTACTGGGCCGGCCGCAAGGACATCTCGTTCGCCGCCGGCGAGGCTCTGCTGTCCGGCGGCGACCCGGACCGGGCGATACCCCACTTCCAGGCAGCGCTCGACGACCTCGACGGCCTCGACGACGAGTTCCCGCGGAACCGGGTCGAGTTCCTGACCAGACTGGGTGTCGCCCATGTCCGCACAGGCGGCGCCGATCGGGCCATCGCCCTCGGGCACGAGGCCATCACCCACGCGGCAACCATCGACTCCGGGATGACCCGCCGCGACATCGCCCGTCTCTGCCAGGAGATCGAGCAGGCCGGGCATGCCGGCGCGGCCGCACTGGTTGACCACGCCCGGCGCGCGCTCGGCCCGGCAGAGGTGGCCGCGGCGTCGTCCTGACGCGATCGCACCCCAGAACTGTTCTCGGGGAACAGTCCTGCGACTCCGAATCCCACCTGCGCGGCCTAGCCCGCCATCCAGTTGGCCTGCGAGGGTA
>NZ_CAUVXP010000145.1:0-14873 GCF_963555955.1 Protofrankia sp. Cas3 | reverse complement strand
CGGAATGCACGTGTCAGTCCGACCGCCACAGGATCCATCCGTGCACCCACCGGACCGCCAGCGGCACGCGGGTGATCCGACAACTCGGACATCGCCTTCGTGTCGGATCGTTTCCGATCATCGGTACCCGCGGCGCAGTGCGTCGGTCCCATACGGGATGATCTGACGCCGTGACCGCCTCATTACGTCAACCGTCGACCATCGCCGCCGCCTATCCCCACCGCTACGCGGTGGTGGACGTGGAGACCTCCGGGCTGGTGGCACAACGCAGCCGGGTGCTCTCGATAGCCGTAGTGCACGTGGCGTCCGACGGCACGGTGGAACGGCGATGGTCGACCCTGCTCAACCCGGGATGCGACCCCGGGCCGGTTCACATCCACGGGCTCACCCGCGAACGGTTGGCCGGCAGCCCCACCTTCGATCGGATCGTCGACTCCCTGCTGCCGCTGCTCGACGACCGGATCTTCGTCGCGCATAACGCGGTTTTCGACTGGCAGATGCTTGCCACCGAGGCAATGCGGATAGGTATCCGTCTCCCTGTCGAGTGGCGGCTGTGCACCCGGGTTCTCGCCCGTCGGCTCGATCTCGACCTGCCGAACCTGAAATTGGCTACGTTGGCCGACCACTGGGGGGTTGTCCAACGCCGAGCCCACGATGCCGTCGACGACGCCGACGTCCTTGCCGCACTGCTACCGCAGGCGTTGGAACATGCCGCCGGCCAGTATCTGGACCTGCCCCTCACTCCCTGCGGCACACCACGCGACGACGCAACGATCCGGCCCGCCCACGACCGGACGACCGGACGGAAACCACGCTGCCGCTACGTCAATCCGGGGCCACTCGCCGCCGACGGGCCACTCATCCAGGGCATGCAGGTTGCCTTCACCGGTGACTCCATCACGAGCCGCGACACACTCGCCGAGGAGGCCACGACCGCCGGCTTACACGTCACCAGCGCGGTCAGCCGCCGGACCAGCGCTGTCGTCACCAACAACATCCGCAGCGGGACTGCCAAAGCCCGTGCCGCGCTGGCGCACGGCACGACAGTGCTCGACGAACAGATCTTCCTGCGCCTGCTCAGCGATGTCCGCCCCGGCCGGCTCCGCGAACAGACCGCCCCCGACATCGGGTCGGTGCTGACCTCGAACCCGAACCCGAACCCGACTGCGACTGCGACGCATACGTCCCACCCCTTTGCAGGCCGTCGCATACTTGTACTCGGCGAGCCATACGCCACGGCCACGCAGCTCCGGGAACGCATCACGGCCTTCCGCGGTATCCCTGCCGTGAACGTCACCGCCAGTCTCGCCCTCACCGTCTGCCTGGACGGCGGCGAGCAAGACCGCCGCATGCCCCGCATCCGACACCTCGGCATCCCCGTCGTGCCTGCCGAAACATTCCTGCGCGACATCGCCGCCAGCCGGTCCCTTCCGGACAGCCTGTCCCTCCCACCGGCCACCGGCGGGACCGAGCCCGACGCGCTGCTTTCTGCCGGCGCGACGCCCCGGTCACCTCGGTCGTCGTCCAGCCGGGCGGCTACCGGACGGGTATTACCCTGCGGCGGCGTCCAGGATCTACCGACGGCCGTCGCCGGCACGCAATGGACCATCGCCGCCACCTGGTCCTGGGACGCCTGCGATGTCGACGTCGTCGCGTTCCTCGTCGGTGACGACGATCTGGTCGGGGCCGACGAGGACTTTGTGTTCTACAACCAGCCGCAGGCTGCCGGCGGAGCAGCTGTGCTCAACGTCGACGGTCCGGCGGAACAAGCCATCACCGTGGACCTCGCCGCCGTACCGAACGACACACGAAAGATCATTATTGCGGCGGCTCTCGACGGATCCCGGACGTTCGGCGAAATCGGACCGGTCGAAATCAGCGCTCAGACACCGGACGCGGCAACGTGGCTGCGTGCCACCCTGGACGCCGCCACCACCGAGCGAACCCTGATACTCGTCGAGATCTACCGGCGGGCAGACGCCTGGCGTTTCCGTGCCGTCGGCCAGGGCTATGACCACGGACTCGCCGAACTGGCCCGCGTCTACGGCGTCGAGATCGAGGACTGACACGCGCCTGTTCCCGCACCGAAGACGTCATGTCTGCGATAATCAACATCGCTGATGTTATAGATCCCGTCTCGCCGGGCCCTGGACGCCGATTCCATCGTCGTCCGCCAACGTCCGTAGACGTCCGCCGGCTCGGCTACACGATTCAGTTCCCGGCTCCGGGTGGAGCGTCGCGAAGCAGGCAAGTCAGCCGCGATGTGCACACAGGGCGACCGGACTCGTCGACGATCCGAATGTCGTAGGTGGCGAGCGTGGCACCGACCTGGATCGCGGTGGCCGTCGCCGTCACCGTGCCCGACCGCGCGGCCCGGTGGTGGGCCGCGTTGATTTCGATGCCCACCGCCGCCCGGCCGGCCGCGGCGGGCGAGATCGCCGCCGCGAACGAACCAACCGTTTCGGCGAGCACCACGGATGCGCCCCCGTGCAGCAGCCCGTATGGCTGGCGGTTGCCCTCCACCGGCATCGTCGCGACGACCCGGTCCGGACCGGCTTCGACGACCGTGATGCCCATGCGCGCGGCCAGCTCGCCCCGGCTACGGTTCAAGACAGTGACGAGGTCCTCGTCCGGACCGGCGCGGAAATCGGCGCGGACGGTCGGGGCGGTGTCGGTGTCGGTGTCGCTAGTCGGATCTGCCACGTGAGTTCCCTTCGCCCGGGCGATGAGCTCGCGTCGGTCGGCGGCGGAATGCCCGCTCTGAATGTTGATCTCTTTAAGCGCTACGAACACGTCCAGCGTCTCATCGAGCGCCTCCCACACGGATCCCATGCCACCGTCCAGCCCCGAACCAGCTACCGCTGCAGCCACCGGCAGCCCCGAACGCCCTTGACGACACCACCAGAAACTTCGTCAGCCGTGGACCTGCCAACCTGTTCGAGGCAGCGTCTGACTGCCCGATCTGGCAGCCAGACCGGCGGACGAGCCCGGACTACGGGGGACAGCTGCGTACGATCATCCCAGGGTCGCGATGTTCGATGGATGTATGCGGACGTCCACGGATGATCGCGAGCAAACTACGGACTACCTGATTCCGATTCCCTCTGCTCCCGGTCGCCATCAGATTCTTCTTCAGCCGCAGACTTTTGATCATCAGACAGTGCGGATGGGCCGAGGACTTCGACGATACGGTCGCGCGGCATCCGCCCTAGTCGAGGCCCACCAGCGCGCCTGGAACAGCAAGCGGTCCGGCCCCCCGTGAGAGCCGAACCCCGGTCATGCAGACGACCGGACAGCTGCGGTGACGAGCAGGCCTCACGGCGACCCCTACACCGGCGGCCGGGTGTCCCATCCCGACCCGGCCGGCGGCTCCGAGCCCGGCCCATAACCCGCCGCCCATATCGTCCGCAGTGGCTTGCCGTGTGGGCAGGTCCCCGTCTCGGGGATCGGCTCCACGCTGCCCGTGGCGTGCAACTGGGCGCCGCGACGGCGACGGCACTTGTTGCAGGCCACCAGAGCCAGCATTGGGACGACCGGCGTCTCGCCGGGCGTCGGGTCGTCCGCCATTACTTCTTCTTGACCTTCCCGCCGCCGGCGCAGGCGCTGCACTTCCGTTCCTGTGTGCCGCTGAAGTTGCCTTCTTCGTCCGTCTCAACCCTGTCGAAGATGACCTTTCCGGTGCCGTTGCACGTCGGGCAGTCGGCGAATTCAACTTCGCTGACGTTCGTCTTTGCGGTGGCATCCTTACCGCCACGTTTGACGCCGTCTCGGCCGGTGCTCGCGCCGCCGCCGGTGCTGCCCCGCTTGTTCCACGCCATTGCACGCACCTTCCGTGTTCGTTAGGTTGCGGACCTAGGGTAAACCGGTGCTCGTCCAGTTACAGCTCCTGGCACCCACCGCAGTGGAGAGAACGCGGTGAGTGCCCGAGATGATGCGGATCAGCTCAGAAGCGCATTTCGCCGCGTTCGACGCCGTCGACGAACGCGGCCCACTCGGCGCGGGAAAACGACAGCACGGGTCCGCCCGGGCTCTTGGAGTCGCGGACGACAACCCCGCCGTCGTGCGCTGCTGCTTCGACGCACATGCCCCCGGCACCGTTGGAGAAGCTGGACGTCTGCCAGGTGACGGCGTCGGGCTCGAAGCCAGTGAGGTCGGGCTTGCGGGTGCGATCCTCGAACATGGGTGATCCTTTCGGTGGTGGGTGTTGGTGCACGCGCCGGCCCTACTCCGCGCCTCTTCTGACGAGGGACGAGGCGGGCCAGTACCGGGCGCCCGGTACGGAGAGGTGTGGCGAGATGCCCGGCGGCTGGCGCTGACCCCGGCGGAGTTCGCCTCCCCACTTGCCACGTGCATCGTCGGTCCGGATGAGCCCGCGCGGCTCCGGATCGCCACCGCGTTGCGGCTGGACAACTCGACGGACCCGTCGTGATCGTGTCCACGCCATGTCCATGGACACTCGCGAGTGGTCGGGAACGGCCGGGAACTCATACCGAGTGTATTTGATCACTAATACGAACCGGATCATGCCGTCTACCAGCGGTTCTTGCTGGTTAGAGCGGAGGGCGTGGGATTCGAACCCACGAGGAGCGTTGCCGCCCCTAGCGGTTTTCAAGCGGGCTTGCCGCCCCCGCAGATCATGGCGTTGACCAGCGTAAACAGGGATGTGTTCAAGCGGTGACACCACATCCGCCCGTCATCCGCCCGCGCAGCGCCGATTCGCTCTCGCCGCCATAGATGAAGGATGGGCGGGTTCCGGTCGGGGCGCGACAGCGCCATCAGCATCCCGGCTCGTCGTTCGGATCCGAGGATGAGCCGAGCATGAAGGTCGCCGTGTCCACGCGCTTCGGGTCGTAGAACGCCTCGCCGCCGTTGCTCTCGTCGCTACTGACGCTGACGAAGACCTGCCCGCTGCCTACATGGAGACGGGCCAGGGTGGGGCTGATGAACTCCGACTGCCGGCAGGTGTCGTGGGTTCGGGTCCACAGCACCCGAGCGTCGCTGGGCAGCTCGGCGAGCACCCGGGTATTCGCCACGCTGATCGGCACAAACGGCAACCGCATGTCGTAGAAGCTCACCCAGTCGTCTATGTAGTTCACAGCGTAGTAGGTATCGAAAGGCAGGCCGTCGTCTCCCAGCCCGAGCGTCCGATCCGGGTTGTAGCAACAGTTGACCGGGGTGTTGCCGTGGGTGTCCATCGTGTGGTGGGCGTTCCAGTCTGCCTGCGTGGCACCAAACCCGGGAAGATGCTCCGCCGGGGATGCCGGCGGCGGCGCTGGTGCGGATGGCGGCGTGGTTGGTACAGGCATCGCCAGGGCTGCACTGGTTTGGATCGGCGCCGGCACTGGCGCCGATATCGGTGTCGTTGACACGGGCACCGGCGGCAGTGCCGAGATCGCCGGTAAGGCGCTCGGCGAGGCTGTCATAGTGCTGCCGCTGGCGGTCTGGGTCGTCATCGGCGCCGGCAGTACGGCCCCGATCGCAGCCAGGGACAGGAAGACACCTACCGCGCCTGCGATGACAGCCTTCCTGGGATTGCGACGGATCCAAACGGCTGCCCGGTCTCGGGACGGTCGTGCGGACCGCGGGGGTGGGCGGTGCCGGTTTCCACCGCCCGGCGGCTGCCACGGCGATACGCCCTGATCCCCCATAAATCCCCCTTTCAGTATGCAGTGGGGGGCAGCCTACGAGACCCCTGAAAATCTTGATTGTGGGGTCTCGTGGATGGATGCGAACCACGTGTCTCGCGGCTGGCGCATTAATGACAGCAAAGCGGTAGAGGCAACGCGCTACACGACCGCTGGCGGGCGTACGGGTAGGTCGTGGTCGCCCCGAACACGGTGGGGTCGCCGGCCGCGATGCGCCGGCGGGTGTCCTCAATCTCGGTCTGCACTTCGGGGTTGAGGCACAGCAGGGCTTCGGTCCACCAGACTCGCAGCACCCGGTCGAGCGGTGCCATGTCCAAGGTGTCCGCCACGGTGGCCAGTGCCGTGCGGAAGTCGGTGTCAAACGCCGACTGTAGGTCAGCAGGCAGAGCAGCCCGGATCGCAGCTGGAGTCTTGTCAACACGCCGAACATGTGCGCTCCGTGCATCGACCCGCACGCCCGCTTCGCTCATGAGGGCGATTTTCCCACCGCGCCAAGGACGACACCCGGCCGGTGCCAAGCGCCCGGTACGGAGATGTGCGGCAGGACGTCCGGCCAGACTGCGGTATCCACGGCTGGCGAGCCGTGCCACAGCCTTTTGCCAATCCAGCGCGTACCTGCTCAGCCGGCGCCCGAGTAGCTGGATCTTTCCTGAGCATCAGCTGTGGCATCGCCGCCAACAACGGCGGTGCATACTGCCACGATCAGGCCGCGTGCCAGCGGGCGCGGTCAGGGCTGGCGGCAGTGGTTCCGCAGGCCATGGGCGTACCTCGGTCGGTGACCCCGGTAGCGCCTTCCGGGGCGCAGAAGGCGCCGGGGTGTACGACATTCGCACCGGACTGGGCCCGTGGAGCACTGGCCGGCGCTGGCGGCGGTACTGGCGAGTGGCTGGGCGCGGGCTGTTGGGCGTGCTGCGCCTGCGCCAGCTGCGCCTGCACCGCGGTGGTGTGATGCTGCGTCGCGGCCGGGGTGGGCGCCGACTTGGGTGGAACGACCGGCGCTGTAGCGGTTCGAATCGGTGCCAGCGTCGGACTCGCCGGCGCCACCGGTGAAGCACTCGGCGAGGCAGTCACGGTGACGCCGCTGGCGGTTGGTGTCGTTTTCGGTGCCGGCAGTACGGCACCGATCGCGGCCAGAAGGAAGAAGACGCCGATCACGCCGCCGACGGCGGACTTCCAGGGGTTGCGACGGATCCAGGCGGACGCCTGCCTTTGTGGCGGTCGCGGCTGCGGTCGGTGCTGGTTGCGACGGCCCGACGGCTGCCACGGCGGTAAGCCCTGATTCCCCACGATCCCCCCAGAGTCGTTAACGGTGGGGGCATCGTAGGGCGGTTGCTGTGCATGCCAGTCGCCGGGGCGCGACAACCGAGTATCAGTCTTTGCGCATTGGTAAGGTCCGCTTCGTATAGCCAGGCGTTGGTGATGTTCACGCCCTTTAGGTAGGTTTTGGTAATATTTGCTTCGTTAAGCCGGGAATTAGTAGATAGCCCACGTGCAGGTGCCCCGACGGACCATCGGCCGGGGCACCTGCACGCTGACGCCCGGTCTGTATGGCTCCTACTACGATCCGCAACCCATCGTCCCGGACCCGTGTTGCGTGGCGAAACGGACCGCGGTCTCCCCATGCGCTCAGGCCGCCCAAAGTTGACCTTGCCGGCTCTGGAAAGGTCAACTTTGCTGTTTCCTGGTACCGGGAAGCGACCTTCATCGGCGTGTTCTGGTCCAACCGGCAATCGGAGCGCGGCCCTTGATGAGTCCGCGGTGGTTCGTAAAGAGGAACGGCCCGACGTTGCCACTGCGGGCAACGTCGGGCCGCAGAGTCGGTGGCCACCTCGCAGGGTCGGGAACGCCTACCGGCTCCTTTTGCACCTTGGCAACAGGCCCAGCGGCACGACGAGCCGGACCGTTCAAGCGCCCGCCCGGGCCACACCGCCTCTGCTCCTCGACGCCGGCAGACCGGCACGCCGTCCCTCGCGACGTCTGACCTCAGTCCGTCACCGATCGCAGGCGGGCGTGATCTGCAGCGTGGCACGTCATGCCCACAGCCTCGGGCGACTCCTCCCAACGCTATCGTCGGCGCGTGGTGCACCAAGGTCTCTTTGAGCTCGGCTCCCTGCCCCTATCCGACTCGCTACAGATGGCGATCGAGCATGGAGAAGTGTTCACTCGGCACTGGGTCGTCGAATTGATCTTGGACTGGGTTGGCTACACGCCAGACAGGGACCTCGCCAATACCGTGATCGTGGAGCCCGCGTGCGGTGCCGGAGCCTTTGTCGGGCCGATACTTCAACGACTGACCGCCTCATGCCAAGTCCACGGCCGCTCGCTGCTCGACACTGCCGACGCCGTGCGTGCCTTCGACCTCCTCGACCGCAACGTGAGATCGAGCCGGGATCTCGCGATCCGGCTCATGGCCGACCGAGGCTGGGACGCCCCGAGCGCCGAGAAGCTGGCTGAGACGTGGATCCGTCAGGGGGACTTCCTCCTTCAGGACGAGTATCGAAACGCCGACTTTGTCGTTGGAAACCCGCCGTACATCCGTCTTGAGGACGTCCCCGACGTCCGTATGAATGCCTATCGGGCGGCATGCCCCACGATGGGTGGGCGCGCGGACATCTACGTCGGCTTCTACGAAGTCGGCTTGAAGATTCTAAAGCCTGGCGGGAGACTCGGCTTCATCTGCGCGGACCGCTGGATGCGAAACCAGTACGGGAGCCAGTTGCGCGAGCTCGTCAGCCGCGCCTTCAACGTCGAAGTCGTCCTCACCATGCATGACGTGGACGTCTTCCTCGAAGCGGTCTCCGCTTACCCGGCCATCACGATTATCCAAAGCGCACCCCAAGGGCCGGCCGTCGCCGCTGATACGACGTCCTCCTTCGACGCTACTGAAGCCGCGTCTCTCCGGAACTGGGCGGGGACGGAGGGGGAGACCTCCGTCCGTACTCCGACGTTCCATGCCGCACGCCTTCCCCACTGGTTTTCTGGCACGGACTCTTGGCCCGCAGCCTCACCCGCGCGGCTCGCGATGCTAGAAGACCTCAACGATCGGTTTCCCTATCTTGAGGACGACTCGACTGGGACTCGTGTAGGCATTGGGGTCGCCACGGGTGCGGACAGCGTGTTCATCACCAACGAGTCGGAACGTGTGGACATCGAGGGCGACCGCCTACTCCCCTTGGCCATGGTTCGCGACATCACAGGCGGTTCGTTCATTTGGACAGGCACACACCTCATTAACCCCTGGAACGTCGACGGGCGACTGGTCGATCTCGCCGAGTACCCTCGCCTCGACCGGTATTTCCGTCAGCATAGTGGCCAGCTGCGCGCGCGCCACATCGCTAGGAAGCAGCCGACTCGCTGGTACAAGACCATCGACAAGGTCGACCACCGGCTCGTCGAGAGGCCGAAGATCCTCTTTCCGGATATGAAAGCCATCATCCACCCGGTGCTAGATCGAGGTGGATTCTACCCCCATCACAACCTCTACTACATCGTCTCGGATGCATGGGACCTGAGGGTTCTCGGTGGGCTCCTGCTTTCACGAGTAGCCGAAGCATTCATCTCGGCATATGGGGTCAAGATGCGTGGCGGAACCCTACGATTCCAAGCCCAGTACCTCCGCCGAATCCGAGTACCTCGCCACGACCTGATCAACGATGCGAATCGTACGGCGCTGCGCGACGCATTCGATCGTCGCGACGTCGACGCCGCGACAGAGGCTGCTCTGCGCGTCTACGGCCTGTCTAGCCTGCCAGACTGAGAGAGGGAAGTCTTGACCGTAACCCGTGAGGACTTCGAAGAAGCAATCGCTGCTTATTGGGGCGTCAAAGAGACCCAGAACCGGCTTTCCGCTGACAGGGAGCCTCCTACCAGAAAAGATTCGCAATCTTCTGTGAACGACTCATGGCAGAGAACCTGTACGACGCCGTCTGCTATGTCACCTCGTCGGCCCACAATCCGCGGCCGGTCGAGCTTGTCAAAAGCCTCGACTGGCGCCACTTCTCGGCTGCCATCAACGCTCGCATCACGTACCTAAGCGAACTTGGAATCCCTGGCGACAGCGGAGCGCTCTCCATTTAACAAAATACCAGAGTGCCAGAGCGGCAGCACGTCGACGCCGCTCCGTACCGGCACGGCAATCGGAGTACGCTCAGACATTGACAGCTTTCGCGCAAGAAAGTGAGCAAGAAAGTGAGCGAGATATACGCGCCAGGTGATTGACGCCGGGCCGTTGGAGTTGAACCCTCCGAGACCGGAGTACTGCAATGGGTGCGGACATCTGTAGATGAGGGAAACCGCAGCGTGGCGCAGGTCGTAGGGACGCCGGGCGAGCGGTGACGCGGCCTGCTCCGGTGTGAGCGCCTTCTCTCGGGCCTCTTCCGCCACGCGCGGGTGTACGTGCTCTCCTGTGGGGCACCACCGGCCGCGGTTCGGACCAGCCGGCCTTCCATGCCGACACCGAAGTTGTCGATGTGGCAGCGCAGCATCCGCACGTACGCAGGTGGGATCGGTACCGGGCGGGTTTCCTTCTCACCCGCCGCTTCAGCCCGCGCCGCTTACGGGGCGCCGCGTCATCCGTCCAACCATGCCCGGCACGGGGTTCGTTGGCCGCCAGGTCCAGGCGGCCCCAACCTTCGGTCGGCAGGAAGCAGTCCGACTCGCGCGGCGCCAGGCCCTCGGACGGCCGGGTACCCGCGAAGTAAATGCAGCCATAGGAGGCTACGAGATGCCGACCTGTCGTCCCCTGCCCGGCGACGGCCGCGAGCAGATCCCGAACCTGCGCCGGATCGGCGACAACCCGGCGGTCCACAGTCTTGGCAACCTCCGGCTCCCGCCGCTGGTCACCGTCCACCGGGTTCGAGCCGAGCCACCCCCGCTCGACCGCATACCCGAGAGCGTGATGGAAGGCGACCCCGTGAACACAGTGATCTTCTCCCCCGACGGGCGCTGGATCGCCACCGACGGCCGCTCCAGGTCGGCCACAGCCGGACATCCACAAGGTACAGAAAGATCGTAAAATGAAAGATCAAAAGTACCGTGGCCTGCGGATTCAGGCCAAAGATACTGGTTGGAGCGGAGGGCGTGGGATTCGAACCCACGAGGAGCGTTGCCACCCCTAGTGGTTTTCAAGACCACCGCCATCGGCCACTAGGCGAGCCCTCCTGACCTGCGGCTTCGACCCGGTTGGCCTGATCGTCGAGCTGGCCGTTCCGTGCCTGTTCCGCGTGGCTGTCGTCCCCGTCTCCGGGCAGCCGGTCGTCTCCGAGTATTGCAGGATCGGCCGCCGGTGTGCCGAGGGCCTGTTCGATCGAGGAGTTCGCCGTTGCACTCGCTTGCAGGAGGCCCGTACCGGTTCGGGCGGACGACGTTAGTCTCAACGGCTGTCCACGCTCACTCCCACCGGTGGTGAGCCACCGGTTCCCCGACGGAAGGCGGCCATGACCGACCCGCTCGTGCCGTCCCCGGTGCCCGCCGGGCCAGCTGCCCGATCAGCCCGCACGCATCCGCCGCGGTTCGTGGTGGTCGGCGCCTACGTCGCCGACTGCCTGGTCAGCACACCGCGGCTGCCCGGATGGGGCGAGCACATCCAGGCCGACGCGATCCGGACGACGCCCGGTGGGAAGGCACTCAACCAGGCGGTCACCCTCGCGCGGGGCGGCGCCCACGTCACGGCGGTGGGGATCGTGGGAGGTGACGCGGTCGGACGAGATCTTGTCGCGACGCTCACCGCCGAGGGCATCGACACCGCCCATCTGACCGTCCAGCCGAACGCGCCAACCCCGGTCTGTGTCGTGTTCACCCGGCCCGACGGTCAGAACGCCACCACGTGGAGCATCGCCGACAATATGATCGCCAGTGCGGAGACCGTTTACCGGGCGAAGGCGGAAATCGCCCATGCGGACGCCGTCCTCATCACCTTCGAGGCAGCCGCCGAGGCCATCCGCCAGGTCGTCACGATCGCCCGGGACGCCGGCACCCGTGTCATCGTCAATCCCGCGCCGTCGCCCGCCGACCTGACCGCATACCGGGCCCTACCCTGGCAGCAGGTCGATATGATCATCCCGAACGAAGCCGAAGCCCGCGCCCTGCTCCCCGAACACCACCCCGCCCGCGCGGGGCAGGCTGACGGACTCGCCGAGGCCCTGGGGAGCACGCTCGGCGTGCCGACCGTCTGCGTCACCCTCGCCGCGAACGGATGCACCCTGTGGGACGCGAGCGCCGGTACGAGCACCGGTGACCGCCGTGCCAGCTCGGCGAACGCCCAGACCTACAGCGCGCATCCGACCGACGTCGTCGACACAACCGGCGGAAGCGACGCCTTCACCGCTGTCCTCGCCCTGCACCTGCTCACCAGCGCCGACCAGCCGACCGCCGTCCAGCACGCCCACGCCGCCGCGGCGCTGACCATCAGCCGTCCCGGCACCTACGACGCCCTACCCACCGCCGCCGAGCTACGCGATCAACGCGATCAACGCGATCACGGCGGTGGCGGTCACCCGGCCCGGCCTGGACGGTAACGCCGGGCCGGGCCGGGTGACCGTGTGACGTCAGGCGGGTGTGGCGCCGCCGCGCTGCCGCGTCCGCCGGACGACACCGACGGCCACGTCGAACATGAGGAAGGCGAGCAGGGTCACGCCGAGGACGGGCAGTGCCCAGCCGACAGCGGCGGTGAGCACGACCCCGACGACGAGTACCGGCCGCGGCAGCCCGCGCCAGGTGCCGCGTGCCGGCGCCGGGCCGACGGGCGCCCGCCGATCGTCGCGCAGGGGCCGCCGCTGCCACCACATCCGATAACCCCAGATGATCACACACAGGAGGCCGACCATCAGGGATGCGAGAAGTACCTGGTTGGCCAGGCCGAACAGCAGGCCCATGTGCGCCGCGATCCCGAGTTTGGTGAGTTTCGCGAGCAACGGGTAGTCAGCCCAGTCGGCCTGGGAGACTATCCGGCCGTCGGCCGGATCGATCGCGACCTGGCTGAGCCGTACCGGCCACAGCTTGTCGGTCTGGGCGACGCTCCAGGCCACGCCCGGCTCGGCGGGCAGGTCGATCTCGACCGGCCCGTCCAGTCCGCCTGCGCGCGCCGTGGCGAGAACCCGGTCGAGCTGCCCGGTGATGCCTGCTTCGCCGTGGTCGGTCGTCGAATCGGCAGGAGTCGTCCCGCCATCGGTCATCACATGGCCCGCATGCTGTGGGTCGGCGACGGGGCCGGGGCCGGGGCTGGAGGCGGGGCCGGGGCTGGAGGCGGGCACCGGCAGGGTGGTGTCGAGTTCCGGCGCGTGGGCGTGCAGTGCGTCCAGGGCCGAACTGAAGTGCGCTCCGGCATTCCGCGACCACGTCAAGCCCGTCGCAGACAGGAACAACAGGCCGAGTACGAGCCAGATCCCGATGCTGCCGTGCCAGGCCATCGTGCGCCGCCGACCCCGCGCGGCAAGATCGGGCAGCAGAACCCGGCGCAGCCGCCGGGCACTGCGCCGCCGTAGCACCCACAGCACCACACCACCGCCGACCACCACCCACAGCCAGCTCGCCGCCGCCTCGGAGTAGTTCCGCCCGAGCGTGCCGAGATGCAGGTTGCGGTGCAGATCATCAAGCCATGTGGTCAGCGGGGTGCTCCCCCACCAGGTGGTCAGCGCTCCCCGCACCTGGCCCGTGTACGGATCGACGTAGACGGTGCGCTGCTTGTCGTCACCGAGGCCGGGCACGTCAAGCACGACCCGGGTCGTCCGGTCGGCTGCGTCAGCGGGCAGCACCGCGGCCACGCTGCCCTCTGGATGAACGGCCCGAGCCGCCACGACCTGTTCGGCCAGCGGACGCGGGTTCGTCCCGACCCGTTCGACATGCAGTTCGTCGGCGTAGACCAGCTCGTCGAGCTGCGGGGTGAGGGTGTAGGCGAGCCCGGTGAGTGCGGCCACCACCAGAAAGGGCGCTACCAGCACGCCCGCGTAGAAGTGCAGCCGAACCAGCAGGCGGCGTGCGCCGCCGGCATCGGCAGAAGCAGAAGCAGGAGCTGGAGCAAGAACAGCAACAGAGACGGGAACGGGAGGAGCAGGAGGAGCAGGAGGAGCAGGAGGAGCAGGAGGTGTTACGGGCTCGTCCGGGGACAGCCCAAGATGATCAAAAGTGGTCACATGCGTCTCCAGCACAGGAATGAGGTCACGCGGACATGCCACGGCGACGCCCCACACATGAAGATCAGCTCAGTGCACTCTGACTCACGACCCCGCGACGGACCGATGAGGCACGGCTGAACCCGGTGGGACGGAACGCGGATTACACGCGGATGGACACCGTCTGGGCGATCACGCCCGCCGAACCGGTCAGGCCGGTACGAGAACCGGTGGACCCCTGCGGATGACGACATGGAAGAGCAGGACGAGACGTGGTGCCCGCCGCAGCCACCGGACGGGCTGGACTGGGCGGACGACACACGGGCGGACGAACCCGATCCGGTGCCGCAGCAGCCGGCCGGCGACGCGGCGCGCGACGGCCGCGGTGCCCCGCGCCGCCCGCCACAGAAGGCGTTCCCCGACAGCGAGCCAGAGCGCGAGGACGAGCGCGGCCAGCAGGTGCGCGAGCGCCATCGCGGGCCCACCGGGCAGCAGGTCCACGCCCGGCGCGGCACTCTGGAGCGCCATGTCACCGCTGTGGGTGAGATCGGTGATGTCGATGGAGGCGCCCCCGGCGAGACCGTTCGCCATGGCGGTGGGTTCGGTGACGGCAAAGGCGAGATGCAGCGCCGCCTGCACGCCGAGCACCAGGGCGGAAAGCCGCCAGGCGGACATCCGACCCTGTGTCGATCCCCAGCAGACCCGGGCTGTCACCATCGCCCCAAGCCCCATGACCGGCACCGACGGCAACCGGCCGCACGCCGCCCGGTGGCCGACGACCGCAAGCCCGAGCGCCAGGGCCGCCACCGTCGCGGCGCGCGCCCCCCGCCCAACGGGTGTCGCGGCCCAGGTCACAAGCCCCAGACCCTAGGGCATGACAACGTGTTCAGGCGGGAGTTCAGACAGGACAGGCGGGCGCCGGTGTGGTCACAGCCATCGCCGGCTGCGGAAGATCGTGTAGAGCATGACGCAGACGCCGACCATGAGCGCCATCGCGAAGGGGTAGCCGTAGGCCCAGCGCAGTTCCGGCATGTCGCTGAAGTTCATCCCGTACACCGTGCCGACCAGGGTCGGCGCGAACAGGATCGCCGCCCATGCGGAGATCTTCTTGACTTTCTCG
>NZ_CAUVXP010000144.1:0-14886 GCF_963555955.1 Protofrankia sp. Cas3 | reverse complement strand
AAGCGTTCACCATGGGGTATTTTGTGATACCCGTCCGGGACAACTTCTTAAAGCTACTGTTGAATTCCCATCGAGTCAAACCGCTCCGGATCAGCCGGTGTCAGCCTCGACAGTCGTTTCCGATCACTCACGAAGAGTGTCGAACCGGGGTTGGGGCCACCGTCGCGACTTGGCTTCGGTGTCTCCCGGCTTTCCGCCGGCAAGGAGAACATTACGGGTGCAGAACGGGAACGTCAAACGTCAACGGCTTTTCGATCTGTGAGCTACATCACATCGTAGGAATGTCGCCTTGACGGGCCTGTCTGCTATGGGAGGATCAAGCGCCGTTGCCGCTGTGCCGGCGTCCGGCATCCAGGTGCGTGCGTCTCATCGCGTCTCATCGCGGTGCGGCACGGCTCCTGGCAGGTCACAGCGACCTGCCAGGAGCCACCGGTGCCCGGTCGGCGGTTGACCAGCGGGCCGTCAGGGGCTGTGTGCCCACTCGCGGTCCTGGGCCAGCCGGTCGGTGAGGGCGGCCAGCTGTTCGCGCACCCGGACGGGGGCCGTCCCGCCCGGAGCGGAGCGGGCCTCCAGCGCCCCCTGGACGGAGAGCACGGTGCGCACCCCCGGAGTCAGGCGCGGGTTGACGGCCACCAGGTCGTCGTCGCCGACCTCGTCGAGTTCGACCCCGTGCGCGGTACACCAGGCCACCAGCTGCCCGACCGCCTCATGTGCCTCCCGGAAGGGCACCCCGCGTCGGACGAGGTACTCGGCCACATCGGTAGCCAGCGCGAACCCGGCAGGCGCGGCCTCGGCGAGGCGGTCGCGATGCACCCGCATGGTCGCCACCATCCCGACGGTCGCCGGCAACACCACCAACAGGGTGTCGACCGCGTCGAACACCGGCTCCTTGTCCTCCTGCAGGTCACGGTCATATGCCAGCGGCAGACCCTTGAGCGCGACGAGCAGGCCGGTGAGCGCGCCGACCAGCCGACCGGACTTGCCCCGAGCGAGCTCGGCGACATCCGGGTTCTTCTTCTGCGGCATGATCGAACTTCCGGTGGCGAAAGCGTCGTCCAGCTCGACCCAGCCGAACTCCCGGCTCGTCCACAAGACGATCTCCTCGCCGAGACGGGACAGGTGCACGCCGGTCAGCGCGGCCACGAACAGGAACTCCGCGGCGAAGTCGCGATCGGAGACCGCGTCGATCGAATTCGCGAAGGCCGAGTCGAAACCGAGCTCCACAGCGACGCCCTGCGGGTCGAGTGGGAGGGAGGACCCGGCCAGCGCGCCCGCCCCCAGACTGCACACCGCGGCACGCCGGTCCCAGTCCCGTAACCGGTCGACATCACGGGCAAACGCGTGGACGTGGGCGAGCAGTTGGTGAGCGAAGGAAATCGGCTGGGCGTGCTGGAGGTGGGTCATCCCGGGAGCCGGCGTGTCCACCTGGGCCGCCGCCTGATCGACGAGGGCGAGCTGCAGGTCGACGAGACACGCCGCCACCTGGCGAGCATGGTCACGCAGGTACATCCGCAGGTCGGTGGCAACCTGGTCATTGCGGCTACGCCCCGCCCGCAGCTTGCCGCCGAGCGTGCCGAGGCGTTCGAGCAGACCCCGTTCCAGGGCCGTGTGCACGTCCTCGTCGTCGACGGTCGGCCGGAACCGCCCGGTTCGCACAGCCTCGGCCAGATCGTCCAGGGCTGCGAGTACCGCGGTGATCTCGTCGTCGTCGAGCAGGCCGGCGCGGTGCAGCACGCGGGCGTGCGCGCCTGAGGCCCGCAGGTCGTACGGGGCGAGCCGCCAGTCGAACTGGACACTGACCGACAGACGGGCGAGCGCCTCGGCCGGCCCGCCGGCGAAACGGCCACCCCACAGCCGGGTCGGTGACTGGGGTGCCGGTGGCTGGGATGCCGGTGACTGGGGTGCCGGCGTGGTCACCGGGACAGCCGCTGTTCGCGAGCCGACCACACCTTGGTCGGCAGACCCCACAGGTCGATGAAGCCCCGCGCGTCCCGCTGATCGAACTGGTCACCCGCGTCATAGGTCGCGAGCGCGTGGTCGTACAGGCTCGCCTCACCGCGCCGTCCGACCACCTGCGCCACGCCACCGGCGAGCCGGATCCGGACGTCTCCGCTGACCCGGGCGCTCGTGGCGTCGATGAACGCGTCCAGCGCCGCCCGCAGCGGCGAGTACCACAGGCCGTCGTAGACAAGCTCGCCCCAGCGCTGGTCCACGCCCCGCTTGAACCGGGCAACCTCCCGTTCGAGGGTGAGGTCCTCCAGGTCACGGTGAGCGGTAAGCAGAGTGATCGCCGCCGGGCACTCGTAGATCTCCCGACTCTTGATCCCCACCAGCCTGTCCTCGATCATGTCGATACGCCCGACGCCCTGTGCACCCGCCCGCAGGTTCAACTCGACGATCAGGTCCACGAGGGGAAGGGCCCGGCCGTCCAGGGAAACCGGCAGCCCGTCGACGAAACCGATGGTCAGCTCGTCCGGTTCCCGCGCGAGCATCGGGTCGGCGGTGTAGACGAAGACATCCTCCGGGGGCTGCACCCACGGGTTCTCCAGAACGCCGCACTCGGCGGTACGGCCCCAGAGGTTCTGGTCGATCGAGTAGGGCGAGCGCGCGGTCACGTCGATCGGCAGGTTGCGCTCGTCCGCGAACGCGATCGCCTTGTCCCGCGTCATTCCCGAGTCCCGCACCGGCGCCAGCACCTGCAGGTCAGGGGCGAGGGCCATCACGCCCACCTCGAACCGCACCTGGTCGTTGCCCTTGCCGGTACAGCCGTGCGCAATGGCTCCGGCACCGAAGGTGTGAGCTGCCTCGACCAGATGACGGACGATGACCGGCCTCGACAAGGACGAAATCAACGGATAGCGGTCCATGTAGAGTGCATTCGCGCGGATAGCCGGAGCCACGAACGACCGGGCGAACTCCTCGCGCGCGTCGACCACGACGGATTCCACCGCCCCGCAGGTCAGCGCCCGCTGCCGGATCAGTTCAAGATCTTCGCCACCCTGGCCGACGTCAACGGCCAGCGCGACCACCTCGGCACCGGTTTCGGCACCGATCCAACCAATGGCCACGGACGTGTCAAGGCCGCCCGAATACGCGAGTACGACGCGGTCGGTCACTACAGATCAACCTTTCCCATATCATTGAGGGTCTCCGATGGCGGGAAAAACCAGCATCCCGCCACCTTTGACCAGCCATCATCAAGGGTCTCCGGTGGCGGGAAAAACCAGCATCCCGCCACCTTTGACCGGCCATGTTCGGGTCGCAAAGCCCGGGTCACAAATAAATGATCATTCTGCCCCGCAGGTCAGGCCCGCCGGGCCGGGTCAGCCAGGTTGGCAAGTGAACCGCGGGAGCGCCCGTCGGCGAGGTCGAGCAGCCGTGCGGCGAGTTCAGGGCCGCTCGGGGCACCGCCACCAGAGGGATCACCGGTGGCCAGCCGAGCCGACCGGCAGACCACCAGGACCGTGTCGTCCCCGGCGATGGTGCCCATGACCTCCGGCAATGACGCCCTGTCCAGCGCAGAGGCGAACAGCTGGGCCGCACCCGCAGGGGTCCGCAGGACCAGCAGGTCCCCGTTGGCCTCGGCCGAAACGAGGAGGTCCTCACAGAGCCTGCCCAGCGGCAGCCGCACGGACTCCGTCGGGGCCAGATTGACATCGACGGCATACACCAGCGCACCGTCAGGGCCCCGCACCTTGGTCGCGCCGAGGTCGTCGAGGTCACGTGACAGCGTCGCCTGTGTGACCTGGACGCCCTCCGCCGCGAGCATGCGGGCCAGCTCCGTCTGCGAGCGCACCGACTCACGGGCTATCAGGGCCGCGAGCCGCGCCTGCCGCGCGTGCTTGGTCAGCGGCGCGGCCGCGTGGCGAGCCACCCCATGCGCCGGTGTCGTCATGAGGCAGTCACGAGACGGTCATGAGGCGGTCACGGGGTGACCTTGTCAGCCAGTACCCGCGGGGACGGCCGCGAGACCGGATCAGTCCGCTCCAGCAGAAACGCCAGCAACGCCTTCTGGGCGTGCAGCCGGTTCTCGGCCTGGTCCAAGACAACCGACCGGGGTCCGTCAAGGACGGAACCCGCGATCTCCATGCCGCGGTGCGCCGGCAGGCAGTGCATGACGATCGCGTCAGCACCGGCCGCCTCCACCACCTTTTCGTCGAGCTGATACGGCTGAAAGACCAGCGACCGGCTGTCGGCCTCGGCGTCCTGGCCCATGGAGGCCCAGACGTCGGTATAGAGCACGTCAGCGCCGGACGCGGCCTCGAACGCGTCATGGGTCACGGTGACCGCACCACCGGTCACCAAGCAGATCTCCGCTGCCTGCCGCAGCACCTGCTCGAAGGGCTCGTACCCGGGCGGCGAGGCCACCCGCACCCGCATGCCGGCAAGCGCACCGGCCAGTACCAGCGAATGCGCGACGTTGTTGCCGTCCCCAAGGTAGGCGAGAGTCAACCCGGCCAGGGTGCCGCTTCGCTCCCGGATCGTCTGCAGGTCGGCGAGCGCCTGACACGGGTGCGCATGATCGGAAAGTGCGTTGACCACCGGCACGGAGGCAGCCGCCGCCATCCGCTCCAACCGGTCCTGGGCGAACGTCCGCACCACGATGGCGTCGACATACCGGCTGAAGACCGCCGCCGTGTCCTCGATGGATTCGCCCCTGCCGAGCTGGGTGGTGGCCGCGTCGACGACCACACAGTGCCCACCGAGCTCGGCCACGGCAACGTCGAAGGACATTCGGGTACGGGTGGACGGCTTCTCGAACAGCAACGCCACCGAGCGGCCGGCAAGTGGGCCGGGCTCGGTGCTCCGCACCCGACGGGTGGCCTTGATGTGGTCGGCCGCGTCGAGGATGGCGGCCTGCTCGCCCGGTGTCAGGTCGGTATCCAGCAAAAAGTGTCGGATGGTCATGAGGTGGCCTCCAAAGCGAGCATCGCAGCGAGCGCCAGCGAGCAAGGAGCGCAGCGGCGGAGGACACCGGGGCACACAGTCATGAGGTGGCCTCCAAAGCGAGCATCGCAGCGAGCGCCGGCGAGCAAGGAGCGCAGCGGCGGAGGACACCGGGATACACCGTCATGCGCAGACCTTAGAGTGTTCGGCGGCGGTCATCGCAGCCCCGCCGATCGCGGGCAGCGCCGCGATGAACCTACCGGCCTCCGCGGCCGAGAGCAGCAACGGCGGAGCGAGCCGTACCGCGTCCGCGCAGACCGCGTTGACCAGGAAGCCCGCGTCACGGGCGGCGGTTTCGACGGCACCGGCGAACGGCGAACCCAACTCGATCGCCAGCCACAGGCCACGACCACGGACCCCCACCACGCCCGGTACGCCGGCGCCGAGGATCCCGTCGGTCAGGACGCGCCCGACCTCCACCGCGTTGGCGATCAACCCGTCCCGCTCGATGGTGGCGAGCACCGCGAGCGCGGCCGCGCAGACGATCGGTCCGCCGCCGAACGTACTGCCATGGTCACCCGGGCGCAGGAGATGGCCGGCCGGGCCGAACCCGATGCAGGCACCGATGGGCAGGCCGCCCCCGAGCCCCTTGGCCAGTGTCAGGACATCGGGGACAACCGCCTCGCTCTGGTGCAGGAACCAGGTTCCGGCCCGACCGATGCCACTTTGGATCTCGTCCAGGACAAGCAGGGCGCCCGTGCGGTCGCAGATGTCGCGTGCCGCCCGCAGGTACCCCGGCGGCGGCGGGATCACGCCGGCCTCACCCAACGTCGGTTCCAGGAAGACCGCGGCGGTGCGATCGTCGACCGCCACCTCCAGAGCGGCGACGTCACCGTAGGGAACAAAACGCGTGCCCGGCAGCAGCGGCTCGAACGGCGCCCGCTTGGCCGGCTGGCCGGTGATCGACAGCGCGCCGAGAGTCCGTCCGTGGAAGGATCCCTCCGCCGCGACGATCTCACTCCGGCCGGTCCGGCGCGAGATCTTGATGGCCGTCTCGTTCGCCTCCGCGCCCGAGTTGCAGAAGAACACCCGGCCGTCGACGCCGAGCAGTTCCAACAGCCGCTCGGCCAGGACGATCTGCGGCTCGTTCACATACAGGTTGGACACATGGCCGAGGCGTCCGACCTGATCGCATACGGCCGCCTGCACGGCGGGGTGACAGTGGCCCAGGACGCTGACGGCAACTCCGGCGAGCAGGTCGAGATACTCGCGCCCGTCCGCGTCCCACACCCGGGTCCCGGCACCACGTTCCAGCGCGATCGGCGGACGGCCGTAGGCCGCCATGATCACCGCATCTCGGCGGTTGAGCAGCTCGGCGTTCATGGGGCTCCTCCCACGGTGATGGCGGACGCGGTGTCAGGCGTGATCAGAGTCCCGATCCCGTCATCGGTGAAGACCTCCAGCAGGACGGCGTGTGCCACCCTGCCGTCGAGGACATGCGCCTGTGGCACGCCACCGTGCACGGCCCGCAGGCACGCCTCCATCTTCGGAATCATTCCAGTGGTCAGTGTGGGTAGGAGGTCCGCGAGCTCCGCGGCGGTCAGTTCGCTGATCACCTCGTCGCTGCACGGCCAGTCTGCGTACAGACCCTCGACGTCGGTGAGGATGACCAGCTTCGCCGCGCCGATCGCGGCAGCCAGCGCGGCGGCGGCGAGGTCTGCGTTGACGTTGTACACGCCGCCGTCGATCCCGCGGGCGACGGTCGCGACCACCGGGACCTTACCGGAGTCCAACAACGCGATCAGGGTCTCGGGGGCGACCTCGACGACGTCCCCGACCAGGCCGATGTCGACCTCGCTGCCATCCACGACGGCCGGCTTGCGCCGCGCGATGAGCAGGTTGGCGTCCTCGCCGGACAGACCCACCGCGAACGGACCGTGGCTGTTGACCAGACCCACCACATCCCGGTTGACCTGGCCGACCAGGACCATCCGGACAATCTCCATGGTCTCCGGGGTGGTGACCCGCAGTCCGCCGGCGAACACCGATTCGACACCGAGACGGGCCAGGTGGGCGGTGATCTGTGGCCCGCCCCCGTGGACCACGACCACCCGAAGGCCCGCGTACCGCAGGAACACGACGTCCGCGGCGAACGCCTCGCGCAGCGCCGGGTCGCTCATCGCATGGCCGCCATATTTGATCACGATGGTGGAACCGTGGAAACGCGACAGCCAGGGCAGCGCCTCGATCAGCACGGTGGTCTTGGCGAGTGCGGCATGCCCCCGGGCCAGTGCCGGGGGCCGGTCCGCGGCCGGTGCGGTGGTCATGTCGAGTACGCCGAGTTCTCGTGGACGTAACCATCAGTGAGATCGTTCGTCCAGACAGTCAGCTCCGTGGCGCCGGCATGCAGGTCTATCTGGATGGAGACCGCCCGGCCGGTCAGGTCGACGAGTTCCCGCGGCTGGCCCGGCGCACCGGCCCGGCACACCCATACGCCGTTGATCGCGACATCCAGCGCGTCTGGTTCGAAGGCGGCCCGGGTGGTGCCGACCGCCGCGAGCACCCGGCCCCAGTTCGGATCGTTGCCGTAGAGCGCACACTTGAGCAGGTTGCAGCGCGCCACCGCCCGGCCGACCGCCAGGGCGTCGTCCTCACCGGCCGCCCCCGTCACGGTGATCGCGATCGTCTTGGTCGAGCCTTCCGCGTCGGCGAGCAGCTGCCCGGCGAGGTCGGCGCAGGTATCGGTCACCAGGCCACCGAGCGTGTCCGCGGACACACTCATCCCGGACGCGCCGCTCGCCAACAGCAGCACTGTGTCGTTGGTCGACATGCATCCGTCGGAGTCCACCCGTTCGAAGGTGGTGCGGCAGGCGTCCCGCAGTAACCGGTCGGCGGTGGCCGGGTCGACGACTGCGTCGGTGGTCACCACCACGAGCATCGTGGCGAGCGCCGGCGCGAGCATCGCGGCGCCCTTGGCCATCCCACCGACGGTCACCCCGCCCGCCGCGCGCACAGCCTGCTTGCTGACGGTGTCGGTCGTGCAGATCGCCTCGGCCGCGGCCGTCCCGCCGGTGGCCGACACCTCGGCCACCGCCTTGGTCACACCGGGTAGCAGTAGGTCCATGGGGAGCCGGGTCCCGATCAGGCCGGTCGAGCACACTGCCACCTCGCCCGCTCCCAGCCCCAGCAGGCCTGCGGTGTGCTCGGCAGTGCGGTGCGTGTCGGTGAAGCCTGCTGGTCCTGTACACGCGTTGGCGCCACCGGAGTTCAGGACGACCGCCCGCAGCCGGCCGTCCGCGATCACCTGGCGTGACCAGAGGACGGGCGCCGCCTGCACCCGGTTGCCGGTGAAGACACCCGCGGCGGCATCCGTCGGACCGTCGTTGACGACAACCGCGACATCCAGGCGGCCGGATGGTTTGAGCCCGGCCGCTACGCCTGCGGCCCGGAACCCCCCCGGGGCAGTCACGCTCATGGCTCTACACCCACTGGCTCTACACCCATGGTCGCTCCTCCTACATCGTATGAAAAACCACTGTCGGCAGGGCCGCATACAGATGATCATGTCCATGCCGCGACTTCGTGGGCCTGCACGTTTTCGTGAACCCACGAAGGTTTGTGGGTTCACGAAGGTTCGTGGCTTCACGGGTCATGGCGCGATACCCGATGAGGTCAGGCCGCTGGCCTCCGCCACGCCGAGCATGAGGTTCGCGCACTGCAGGGCCTGGCCGGCGGCGCCCTTGCACAGGTTGTCGATGGCGGCGACGACCACAGCCCGGCCGGCTTCGTGATCAGCGGTGACCTGCAGCTGGACGGTGTTGCCGCCCAGCGTCGCCGCGGTGCGGGGCCAACGTCCCGGCGGCAGGACCCGCACGAACGGCTCGCCCGCATAAGCCGCGATGAGCGCACCGCGCAGCGCGTCGGTGGTGACCGCGGAGTCGAGACGGGCGGTGCAGGTGGCGAGCAGGCCGCGCGGCATCGGCGCCAGCACCGTCGTGAACGACATGGACACCGGCGCGTCCACCAGGCCGCGAAGCGCCTGCAGAATCTCCGGACGGTGCTGGTGGTTGCCGACCCGATAGGCGGTCACGTCATTCATGACCTCGCTGCCGAGCAGGTGGGTCTTGAGCGACCGGCCGGCGCCCGATGTGCCGCTCGCCGCCACCACAACGATGTCCTCGGTGTCGACCAGGCCCGCGGCCAGCAGCGGCGCGAGGGCAAGCGTGGTCGCGGTCGGAAAACACCCCGGCGCAGCAACCCGGGTGCTGGAGCGGACGGCAGCCCGAGCGCCGGGCAGCTCCGGCATCCCATACGTCCAAACACCCGCGTGTTCGCCGCCGTAGGCCCGGCGCCAGACGTCGGCGTCGGCAAGCCGATGGTCGGCGCCCAGGTCGACCACCCGCACGCCGGCCGGCAGCGTCGCCGCGAGCGCGCCGGACGCGCCGTGCGGAAGCGCGAGGAACACGATGTCGGCGTCGACCCCGGCAAGGGCGGAGGTATCGGCGAAGACCCGGCCGGCCAGATCCGGCAGGTGCGGATGAACCGCTGCGATGTCCTGCCCGGCCGACGAACCCGCCGCCACCAGACCTAGCTCGATCTCCGGATGGCCGAGCAGCAGCCGCAGCAGTTCGCCGCCCGCGTAGCCACTCGCCCCTGCCACCGCCGCTGTCATCCCCATGACTGAAAACTTATACACACACCATCATGGTCATGCAAGAGTCCGATGGACATCCTCGGGTCACAAATCGGTCTTAACATCTATAAATAGCCGTAAACGATGTGAATCCGGTGCTGCCCCACCAACAGCACATTCACATCGTTGCGGCGGGCGGGAGGCTCCACGCGAAACGGATGGTCGGTCAGGCCTTCAGCGCAGTGGCGACCGCCTCGGCCAGTGTGGTGGTCGGACGGCCGATGAGCTGGCTCAGCTCGCCACTGTCGGTGAACAACTCGCCGCGGGCGATACCCAGGTCGGAGTCGGACAGCACGCCCGCGAAGGCCTCGGGTAGGCCCGCGCCGACGAGCGCCTTGGTGTACTCCTCAACCGGCAGGTCGGCGTAGACGACTGGCTTGCCCGACTGCGCGGTGACCTCGGCGGCCAGTTCCGCCAGGGTGAACGGCTGGTCGCCGCCCAGTTCGTACACCGTGCCCGCGTGACCCTCGCCAGCCAGTACGGCGGCCGCGGCGGCGGCGAAGTCGGCGCGGGTGGCTCCGGAGACGCGGCCCGCGCCGGCCGATCCCAGGATGGCGCCGTGCTCGAAGGCCGGCGCGAGGTTCTCGGTGTAGTTCTCGATGTACCAACCGTTGCGCAGGAACACGTACGCCAGGCCGGAGGCGCGGATGACGTCCTCGGTGGCCTTGTGCTCGGCGGCCAGCGCGATGCCGGACGTCTGTGCGTACAGCACACTGGTGTAGACGATCAGGGAGACCCCCGCCTGAACGGCGGCGTCCACCACGTTGCGGTGCTGTGCCACCCGCTGGCCGACCTCATTGGAGGAGACCAGCAGCAGTTTGTCTGTGCCGGCGAACGCGGTGGCCAGCGTCTCGGGCTTGGTGTAGTCCGCCTCGCGTACCTGCACGCCGCGCTCGGCCAGGTCCGCGGCCTTGTGCGGGCTGCGGACGGCGGCGACGATCTCATCGGCGGGCACGCCGCTCCTGAGCAGCTCCTCCACGACGAGCCGGCCGAGGTGTCCGGTGGCGCCGGTAACAGTGATCATGTGTGCTCCCTGGGTTCGTCAGAGTTGGACTGCAGGTGCTCCCGACAGAATGTACTAACTTTTCGGAAGCACCAACGACCAGTGGGTACGGTTACATTCCCCGGTACGGTGTACGACGGTACAGTGGTTCAATGGCCAGGATGATCCCGACGGCCACCCCCGTCGACCCCGCGGACTCCGTCGACCCCACGGACCCCACGGACAACCTGGTCGCCGACGTCTTCGCCCGCGCCTGCCCGTCCCGCCGGACCCTGGAGAACATCACCGGCAAATGGGGCGTTCTCGCCCTGATCGCGCTGACCGAGGACACCTACCGGTTCAACGCGTTGCGCCGCCGCGTCGACGGAATCAGCGAGAAGATGCTCGCCCAGACTCTGCACGCACTCGAACGCGACGGCCTGGTCCGCCGCGAAGTCCAGACCAGCATCCCGCCGCATGTGGAGTACAGCCTGACCCCGCTGGGCAGCCGCGTCGCGACGAAACTCCGCGACCTGATCGACCTGGTCGAGGCCGAGATGCCCACCGTCATCGCCGCCCAGGAGGACTACGACCGACGCTGAACCCGCCACGAGCCCCTGGGCGGTGTCCCAGGACGGCATGCGGGCTCAGCTACCTCATCGGCCATACGCCGAGGTGTTCGGTGCTGTTCGGTGCTGTTCGGTGCTGTTCGGTGTCGCGTTGGATACTCGTCCGCCGCCGCGGCCAGCTGGTGGCGGACCATGCGACGTGTCGGGCGTCACAGGGCGAAACCCGACCTGGCTCACGGTTTCGCCGCTGCGGGCCGGTCCGGCCCACAGTGTCGGGTAACCGGAAGGACCATGGCATGAGCGCACCCACCGCGCCCACCGCAACCGCGGCAGCTGCCACAGGCGACACCTGGGGCATCAGCGGCCCCGGTTTTCTCGCCCTGTACGCCCTGGGATTCGCGATCGTGCTGCTGGTGGCGGTCGTCATGCGGCGCCGCATCCTCAGCCTGGCGGAGATGCCCATGACGGGCCCCGGCCCGTTGGGTCCGGAAGAACTCGCCATGATCGAAGGGAAGCCACGACTGGCCGTGACGTGCGCTGTCACCAGCCTCTACGACCGGGGTCTGCTGCGGCCGGGTCGAACACCGCAGCGGCTGACCGCCACGGGCGAGACGCTGCCGCCCGATGCCACCCGACTCGAGCGGGAGGTGTTCAACACCACCGTCCGGGCCGGCGAGCTGCGGCTGGAGTCGCTCAGTGCGCTCTTCTCGCGGGGACCGGCCGTCGCCGCCTGCCGCAACCGGCTGCAGGCGGCGGGACTCCTACCGACTCCGGCGCAGGCTCATGCCTGCCGACGGAACCTGATACCCCTGCTCGTCCTGGCGACGATCGGGATCATCCGCGCCGCCGTCGGCGCGAGCCGGGGTAAGCCGGTCGACCTTCTCGGCGTCGAGCTGATCTTCACAGCGCTGGCGCTGATGCTTCTTGCTCAGCGTCCGACCACCACCAGCCGGGGAATGGCCGTCCTGGCTGCGGCCCGCCGGGACGGCAGTGAGCTGCGGTCCGGTGGTGTACCCGGGCAACGCGCCCTCGCCCTCGCCCTGTTCGGCACGGCGGTGCTCTGGGACGCGGACCCGGTCTTCGCCAGCCAGCTCGGCCTGGCCCCTCCCAACAGAGACGGCGGCAGCAGCAGCGACGGGGGCGGTGGCGGGTGCGGGAGTGGCTGCGGCGGATGACCACCGACCTATCGCCGAACAGCGCACGGCACAGCCGCCACGGGCCGCTGCGCGGGCTGGGGATCGGGTGGCGGCCGGAGCTCGCGGCCTTCATCGCCGACCGGACGGACCTGTCCTTCGTCGAGGTGATCGCCGAGACACTGCCGGTCCACCGGCCCCTGCCGGCTGGCCTCGACAGGTTGGTCGAGCGGGGCGTTCCGGTGATCGCGCATGGGGTCGGGCTGGGACTCGGCGGAGCCGATCCGCTCCAGCCGACACGGGTCGCGCAGTTGGCGGCGATCGCCGACCGGGTGCGGGCGCCGCTGGTGAGTGAGCACGTGGCATTCGTCCGGGCCGCCGGCCTCGAAGCGGGCCATCTGCTACCCGTGCCACGCACCCGGGACGCCCTCGATGTGTTGGTCGCCAACGTGCGGGCGGTGTGCGCGGAACTCCCCGTACCGCTTGCCCTGGAACACCCGGCCGCGCTGCTGCGCTGGGCTGACGCCGAATTCGGTGACGCCGAGTTCCTCACCGAGCTGGTCGAACGCACCGACGCGCTCCTCCTGCTTGATCTCGCCAACCTGCACGCCGACCGGATCAACCACGGCGTCGACCCGCACCGTTTCCTTGCGGCGCTGCCCTGGGAGCGGATTGCCTACATCCATGTGGCGGGTGGGATCGAGCGCGCCGGGCTTTACCACGACACCCACACCCATCCGGTCACCCGCGAGGTCCTCGCGCTGCTCCGGGAGGCCGCCGACCGACATCCCGGCCCAGCGGCGGTCATGCTCGAACGCGACGGTCGTTACCCGTCCGTCCGGGAGCTCACCGGCGAGCTGGATGCGATCATCACGGCGGCCGCTGGGCACACCAGAGCCACCGCGGGCGCGACGCCATGACCAGCGCTGCGCCTGCCGACCGGGACAGCGAGGTCGGTGCCCACACCCGCTCCGTCGCACACACCGACACCGACCAACGTGCCCGGCTGCGCCGGGCGCAGGGCGATCTCGTACGAGCGCTCGTCGCCGGCGGGTCTGCCCCCGCTGGATTCGACCCCGCCCGGGTGGACGCGACCCGAGCAGCGCTCCTCAACAAGCGTACGGATGCTGTTGCCCGAGCGTGGCCGGCGCTGTCGTGCCTACCCGACTTCCGCGCCCGGTTCACCGCCTTCGCCACCGGACGCGCACCCGCCGGGGCGCACGCGGACGGCGTGGCCTTCGCCCGCACCGTCCGCCACGACCTTGACCGCTACACGCGGACCGAACAGCTGGTGGCCGCCGTGGCGCACCGGCATCTGGCCGCCGCGGTCGACTGGCGGGCCGGCGACCGCCCGCTCCTCGCGCTCCGGGCACCGTTCATCGGAACGCGGGTGCTCGGTCGCCGCCACGAAGGCACCTGACCTGGTCAGGTACGCAGGGTCGCTCCGGTCACCCGGGCAGCCTGCGCGACCGCCGCGTCCCGCGCCGCGTTCGCATCGTCGGCCGTAAGCGTGCGGTCCCCGGCCCGCAGCCGTAGGCCGAAGGCGAGCGACCGTTTTCCGCCGCCGATCTGGGACCCTTCGTAGACGTCGAACAGCGTCAGCGCCTCCAGCAGATCACCGGCGCCCGACCGCAACGCCTCGGTGACCCGGGCGACGGTGACATCCGCCGCGACGACGAGCGCGATGTCGCGATCAGCGGGCGGATAGGTGGACACCACGGGCGCGGTAACCGGCGGACGCCTCGACGCGATCTCGACCAGCGCGTCGAGATCGAGCTCCATCGCACAGGTCCGGGCCGGCAGTCCGTAGGCAGCGATCACCCGGGGATGCAGCTCCCCGGCGTACCCGATGATGCGGCCGGCGGCCGAACCTACCGCGGCCGGATCTGCCGCTGTCAGCCGCGCGCACCGGCCGGGGTGCCAGGGCATCACCGTGTCCGCCGCCACTGTCACGTCCAGACCGGCGGCACCCGCCACGGTGTGCGCGGCTGCGACCGCGTCCTGCCAGCTCACCGGTTGCCCCGGTCCCCACCAGCCGGCCGGTTCCCGCAGGCCGGTGAGGACGACGGCCACCAGCCTGGGCTGGTCGGGCAGGGCGGCGTTCAGCGCGGCGATCTCGTCGTCGCCGGGCCGGTGGTCGACCGCGGGTGTCGACGGCGTGGCAGCGGCAGGCATGCCAGTGGCAGTGGCAGTGGCAGTGGCAGTGGCAACAGACCGGAACACCAGCCCGGTCTCGAACAGGGCCAGGTTGGGCTGACCCCGGCCGATGTTGCGGACGGCCGCGGCGAAGAGTCCGGGTAGCAGGGATGTGCGCAGGTTGGCGGCGTCCTCGGCGATCGGGTTCGCGATCCGGACCGCCGCGGCGCGTGGGTCGTCCTCGTCGAGCCCGAGCCTGGCCGGCGTGTCGTCCCCGACGAAGGGGACGGTGAGGACCTCGATGTAGCCCTGGCTGGCCAGCGCCGCGTCGACCGCACGGCGCAGCCGCTGGCCCTGGGTCAGGCCACGGCCGGCGGGTAGCCGCGGGAGCGTCACGGCGATGGTGTCGTAGCCCTCCAGCCGGATGACCTCCTCGACGAGGTCCGCGGGCCGGGTGAGGTCACCCCGCCAGGACGGTGGGGTGAC
>NZ_CAUVXP010000143.1:0-14915 GCF_963555955.1 Protofrankia sp. Cas3 | reverse complement strand
GACGCTATGCCGGCATCATCACCGGTTGAAGCACGACGGGACCTGGACCGTCGAGGTCACCGAAACGGGCGCGGTGACCTGGACCAGTCCGGAACTGCGGGTCTACCAGACCGAACCCGAACCCCACCCAGAACCGGAGGCCACCCCGCAACCGCAGCCCACCCCGCAACCGCCACCCGTCCCGGAACCACCGCCCTTCTGAGTCGCTGCCGTCGCGGACGGCGGACGGCGGATGAACCGGTGGGACGCGGCCCAGATCCCTGCGGTCTCCAGCCGTGATCGATAAGCGGTCTATTCGTTTAACCTGGATAACCGTATTGTGGGCGGTGGGCGGTGGGCCGCGTGGACCGTGGACCGTGGACCGCGTGACGGAGGGAAGGTCGGATGGACGAGCTGATCAGCGACGAGGAACTGGTGACCCGGTTCCCGGGGCATACCCTGACCCGCGACAATGCGGCGCACTACCGGGGTCGGCTCGCGCACCGACTGGTGATCAACCGTTGTGGCGACTGCGGCACTTGGCGACACCCACCCAAGCCCGTGTGTCCCGCGTGCTGGTCGTGGAACATCGTGCCCACCGAGGTCTCGGGGCAGGGGAGCATCTTCATGACCGTCTTCCTGCATCAGGGGCCGCCGGCCGAAGGTGTGGACTACGCCACGCCACACCCGGTCGTGACCGTCGCGCTCGACGAGCAGGAGGGGCTGCGGTTCACCAGCACGGTCGTCGGGGCCGCGGGTGACGCGATCCGCATCGCGGAGCGGGTTGAACTCGACTGGATTGAACGCTCCGGCACGCCGCTCCCGGTGTTCCGCCTGGCCAGCACCACCGCAGGCAGTAGCGCCGCCGGCACCAGCACCAGCGCGGCGGTAACGGAGGCCGGACGATGATCAGCAGTCGTAACCCGATGAAGGACAAGGTGGCCATCGCCGCGGCGGCCACCACCGGCTTCCAGCCCCGCAACACCGAGCGGAGCCGTGCGTCCTATGCGGCACAGGCATGCATCCAGGTGCTGCGCGACTGCGGGCTGACCGCGGCCGACGTCGACGGCATCTCCGGCTCGACGCCGCCGGCTCCCGAGCTGCAGACGATTCTCGGCATTCCCGAGATCAGCTGGTTCGCCGAACCGATGATCCCGTTCGTGAACCAGCTCGCCGCCGCCGTGAGTGCAGTGCACAGCGGCCTGTGCGAGGTCGCACTCGTCTATCACGCCGCCTACCGGGAGGCGTGGAGCACCGCGTCCGCGCTGAAGGATCCGTTCCGCCGACCCCTGAGCCCCGGTGTCTCGCCCGGGCCGGAGACGGTCTTCGGTGGCGTCGGATACACGGCCTGGGCGTCGCGGTACATGTACGAGTACGGCGTCCCGAAGGAACATTTCGGCTACGTCGCCATCAACGGCCGCACGAACGCCGCTGCCAACCCGGCGGCGGCCATGCATAAACCCCTGACAATGGACGACTACCTGTCCGCTCGCATGATCCGCTGGCCGCTGTGCATGCTCGACATGGACGTTCCGGTGGACGGCGCGGACGCGTTCGTGGTCACGACCGCCGAGCGGGCCCGCGACCTACCGCACCCGCCGGTTCTCGTCCAGGCCGCGGCGTTGGGCATGGTGGACAGGCACGAGGAGGATCAGACACCCAGCCTCCGCCAGCACGGGCAGCAGGTCGTCGTGGAAACCCTCAAGGCGAAGAGCGACTTCTGGATCGACGACGCCGACGTCTACTTTCCCTATGACGGTTTCACCATCATCACGCTGAACTGGTTGGAGAACGTCGGCTACTGCGGCCCCGGCGAGGCGGGCCACTTCATCAAGGAACACTGGGACGACAAGACCAACCGTATTCTGATCAACGGTCGGGTCCCGGTGAACCCCCACGGCGGGGCGTTGTCCGAGGGCGGTACGCAGGGTTCGGGTCACGTCCGGGAGGCGGTGCACCAGCTCCAGGGCCTGGCCGGGGAGCGTCAGGTCCCCGACGCCCGCCGGGCCATCGTGACCGCCGGCGGCTTCTTCTTCAACGCGCAGGGCGTGACGCTCCGCCGCGACTGATGCCCTCACGCCACCAGGTGCGCTCATCATGAGCCACTAATCGCGGCTCCCCGACGCTACCGGTAACGGACGCTACCGTCAGCGGACGTTGTCGGTAGCGGACCGGGCAGGATGGGCCGGCGGAGACGTCAGGGCACGGTCATCAGCCCGTCACGATGGCTGAAGGCCGAGGTCTACGAATCCGCGCCAGCTCTGCGGGGGCCCGTCCGGCGATGATCCTTTGGCGGGCCTGACGCCGAGGCGGCAGTCGAAGGCGAGCGTGAACCCCGCGCCAAGGAGCGCGTCGCGCAGTGCGGTGGCGAACCGCCACGCTTCGGCGGGGTCGGCGGAGGCCTGCCGGGTGACGGCCTCGACCCGGATTACGTCTGACCGGTGGGCGATGGTCCATCCATACTCGACCGGGTCGTCGTCTTCGGCAAAGAGATCCGCGTACCCGATGGCGTCGCGCTCAAGGACCTTGACGATGTTGTCGGTAGACCTCATGCTGATCAGACTTCCAGAACGTTGCGGATCTTTGTTGCCGGGTCCGCATTGATGTTGATCGTGCCTGAGCTGCACTAGCTTGTCCCAAGCCCGCGGCCGGGGTCAGAGCGCGGCCTCGATCAGGCTCATGCCGCCTGGCGCGCCCGGGCGGGGATGGTGCGCTCCAGTCGAACGACGGCGTGCGCTGCGGTCGTGGGGGTCATCAGTGCTCCTCGACTGAAATGGGGTCGGCTGAAATGGGGTCGGCTGGAATGGCGTCGGCCGAGCTTGCGTCGGCGTCTGCGGCGGGGTCGGCTGAGCTGGCGTCGGTGCGGAAGAGGACCTCGAGAGCATCGAGTCGCTCGTTCCAGTGACGGTCGTAGAAGCGGAACCATGCGAGGGCGGATGCCAGCGAGGCGGGTTGCAGCCGGCACACATGGCGGCGACCGTCCACGGTGCGGCGGATCAGGCCCGCCCGCTCGAGAACCTTCACGTGCTTCGAAGCAGCCGCGAGCGACATGGTCAGCGGCTCGGCAAGCTCACCCACCGTCAGCTCGCCCAGGGCGAGTCGCTGGAGCATCGTGCGTCGTGCGTCGTGCGCAAGCGCGTGGAACACGGCGTCCATGCCGATCATGTCGATCGATTCCTCAACCGCATGGTTGAAGGTAGCAAGGCCTGGCCCATCAGTCAACCAAATGGTTGATCTTTTGGCCCAGGAACGCTGTCGCGGTCCTCTGCCCGCCCTTCTGGCAGGCGCCCTTCTGGCAGGCGCTCTTCCGGCTGTCGCTCTTCCGGCTGTCGCTGTGACGGGCAGTGCAGGGTCAGGGCCCCAGTGCGGCGGCCGGGATAACCGCGATGCCGTCCTGTCGCCGATAGGCATGGGTACCGGTGGTGATGACGGCTGCGTCGAGCAGGTCGTCGCCCAGCCGGTCCCGCAGCCATCTCAGGTGGACGGTGTCGCGGTCGCTGACAGCAGGGGCGAGTTTGATCTCGAACGCGACGACGCGATGGTCGGCTCGCTCGACGATCAGATCGACTTCGTGGTCCCCGTTCCGGGTCCGCACGTGATGCACGACAGCTTCGGCGGCTTGTGCATACACGCGCATGCTGAGTGTTACGAGCGACTCGAACAGAGCGCCGAGCAGCGGACCGTGACGGGGGACGGCTGGTCCGGAGACGGAGTCGTCCAGTAGTGCGTGCACGTCCGCGCCGAGCAGGCGTGCGGCGAGAGCCGGGTCTGCCAGGTGATGCTTGGGCGCCATACCCAGCCTGGCGAAGTCGTTCCGATTGGGAGACCAGCCGCTCAGCGGGTCGAGTAGCCACAGCTGTGACAGCACATCCCGATAGCCGATGGTGGTTGTCTTGGCGGGCTTGTCGTCGTCGCCCGCGGTCGCCGCATCGAGGATGACGCTGTACGAGGTTGTCGTGGAGGTCGCGCTGGCGTGGGCGGTAAGCCACGCTTTCAGAGTGGCGGGTCGACGGACCATGTGGCCTTGTTCGGGGAAGTCCCGTTCGACGATCCGGGTGAGGTAGCCGTCGAGTTGCGCTCTGCGGGCTCTGGCCGGTAGATCGCGGATTCCCGGGAAGCCGGACCGTATGATCTCCTCGGCGTAGTCAGACATGGTCAGGTCCGAGGAGCCGTCGACGACCGGGTGTCGTCCGGTGAGGAGATCGGACAGTCCGACGGCGGGAGTCGCCAGCCCACGTTCCGCGAGGCTCATCGGACGCATGCGCAGCGTCACGATCCGGCCGGCGCCGGAATGGGTGGGCGCGATGGTCGGCGTGGCGCTACCCGTTAGCAGGAAGCGGCCGGGTGCGGGGTCACGGTCGACGCTGCGGCGTACGAGGTCCCACACCGCCGGTTCACGTTGCCATTCATCGACGAGCACCGGCGTGGGTGAGCGGTCGAGGCGCTGCGGATCGGCCCGCAGGAGTTCGCGCTGGGCCGAGTCGTCCAGGGTGAAGACCGTACGGGCTCGTCGCGTTGCTGTCGCAGTCTTGCCGACACCCTTCGGCCCTTCCAGGCTGATCGCAGCCAGGCCAGGCAGCAATTCGTCGAGTTCGCTGTCCACGACACGGGTCCGGTACTCGCGCACAGTGCCGTACGCTACCATTCGCAGGCATTATACACTACCAATCGCCGCTCTTCTACGCTACCGTTAGCCGACGTTATCGTCGATCTGTTCGAGTACGGATCGGTCGTATGCAGGCTACTCAGAGCGCCCGAAAATGATCATTTTCGGATGGTTCGTCCGGGTCGGGCCCCCTCGCGCCAGAAGTCCACGACGAGCTCGTCATCGGCAACGCCGATCATCGTCAGCTCGGTGACGTCGATCCTGAACAGGGCGAACGGCTCGGGCACCGGTGCGTCCGTGGACGTCGCCCAGGCCGCTCGGTAGGCGTTCAGACTGTCGGTGTCACTCACGACGACCGCACGGCCGTTGATTTTCGCATCACCGTTGGCGACGTTCTTGTCCGTGGTCGCGTTGTGCAGGGCACAGCGTGGGTCCCGCAGCAGGTCGGTTCCCTTGCGGGAGTCCGGCATCATGCCGAGCCACAGCCCGCCGAGCGCGAACAGCGGCTCGATCCCGCTCACCCGGGGAGAGCCGTCGCGCCGCAGGGTGGCGAGGATCGCGAGCCCGTACGCCTCGAACCGACCCCTGACCGCCGCAGCGAGTTCCGGCGCGGCCGTTTCGACGTCATCCCAGTTGGCCATGCCGACCATGCTGCCAGTCAGCACCGACAATCCTGCCGCTGCGCCGGACGGCACGCGCTGGGGCCAGGGTTGTGATCTGATGGCCTGCCTCTCAGCGAGGTGCCGTTAGGTGCTTGTTCGGTAGGTTTAGAGCGGCCGGCTTCAGATGCGTGGATAGAGTCCGCTGGTGATCCATGGGTACTACTCGGACAATGATGGACGGTAGGCGGGTAGTGCGTTCGGCGTGACGTCCCGGAAGCGGTCGATCATCTCGATGACGCGTTTTTCGTGCGGCCAATGCGTAACAGACCGGTCAATCAGTTCACGTGTGGAGCGTCAGTCGGTCCGTTCGTCTTCCTGATCCAGGGCGAAATACTCGCTGCCCTAGCGGCATTGTCCGCAGGGATGGTAGAGCCTGGCGTGCATGAAGTTGACCCCGGCGACCGTGAAATAATCGCGTCGGCCTGGCTGCGTTGCTTCAACGACGACTGAGGAGTCCGTCCGCTGTGACCGTCACCAACGAGGATGTGACCGTGATGGTCCGCCAATATCTCGACGTTTATCCCGATGAGGCTCACGTGCTGCGCCCGCTGCTCGACGCGGCAACGGTCTGCGTACCGGTAGCTTCCCGCACGACGATGCCGGGACATGTCACCTGCGGCGCGGTCGTGGTCGCTCGCGACGGGTTGGTGTTGCGGATCCGGCATGCCGCGCTCGGGCGGTGGCTGCTACCTGGTGGTCACGTCGAACCGTCCGACTCCTCGCTCGTGGACGCTGCGCTGCGGGAACTCGCCGAGGAAACCGGTATCGACCCGACATCCGCGGGTCTGCTGCCGTCCCGGCCAGTGGACATCGACGCCCACCTGATCCCGGCGAACCCTGCTCGGGGCGAACCCGAGCACACGCACTACGACCTGCGGTTCCTGTTCGGCATCACCGCGGAGGTTGCGGTGACGATCCAGGCTGAGGAGGTGACCGGGTATCGGTGGGCCCCAGCCGCTGACCTCGGTAGCCGTCTCGGTGGTCGTGTGGTCGCCCGCCTTGTCACACGCACTCGCTCCGTTCCGTCCCCATAGTGGATCCCGGGGGGCCGGGGGAGGGGTGGCTGTCCGATTCACAGTGCGGTCTTCCGCTGGACGCCGGATCGGCGCATGCATGTGACGCGGTGGTCGTTGCCTCCGGCAATTACGCGTCAATAGGGTCCAACCTGCCGGCTGGGGAGATCGATGTGCGGACCGGCACGAGCCCGACCGACGAGGGGATCCATGGCCCGCCGACCGACGCTGAATCCTGGGCTGCACCGCCGAGACCTGCTCCGGATGGCAGCCGCCGCCGGCTCGGTCGCGGCCCTTGAGCTGACCGTCACGTCATCCGCCACCGCGGTCACACCGATAGTGGCGGACCTCTGCGTGTACGGCGCGAGCATGGCCGGTGTCACCGCCGCCGTGCAGATGCGGCGCATGGGCGGTTCGGTGGTGATCCTCGAACCGACCGCGCACGTCGGCGGCATGACCACCGGCGGGCTCGCCCGGACCGACATCGGTACGGGCGGCACCGTCGGCGGGCTCGCGCGCGAGTTCTACCGCAGGGTGTATGTCGCCTACAACGGCGGTTCGCTCGGGGTGTTGACGCCGATGCTGACCACCTTCGAGCCACGGGTGGCCGCCACGGTCGTGAGCGACATGCTCACCGGGGCGCAGGTGCCGGTCTACACCAGGCGGACGCTGGCCTCCGTCGGCCGCAGCGGCGCCCGGCTCACCTCCGTGACGGCGGACGACGGGACCGTCGTGCGGGCGCAGATGTTCATCGACGCCTCCTACGAGGGGGACCTGCTGGCGCTCGCGGGGGTTCACCACCGGATCGGCCGCGAGTCGAACGCGACCTACGGCGAGTCCAACAACGGCGTGCAGGTGTTCTCCAAGAACCAGTTCAGCGTCGCGGTCGACCCGTACCGGCGGGCGGGCGACCCGACCAGCGGGTTGCTTCCCGAGATCTCCGCGGCCGCGCTGGGGGCCATCGGCAGCGGCGACACCCACGTCCAGGCCTACTGTTACCGGCTCTGCCTGACCAAGGCGTCGAACCGGATCGCGTTTCCACGGCCCGCCGGTTACGACCCGAACCGCTACGCCCTCGTACCGCGGCTGATCGCGGCGGGGTACGCCGACCCGTTCACCGACAAGGCCGCCGCGTTCCTGAACAACACGCCACTGCCGAACGCCAAGTTCGACGGGAACAACGCAGGCCCCTTCTCGCTCGACCATGTCGGCGCCGCGGACACCTATCCGGGCGCGACCTGGACGCAGCGCGCGCCGATCGTGGCTGATCACACCGCCTACCAGCAGGGCCTGCTCTACTTCCTGGCGAACGACACCGGGGTGCGCGCCGACGTCCGGTCCGCGGTCGCGGCCTACGGGCTGGCACCCGACGAGTTCACCGCCACCGGTAACTGGCCGCCGCAACTCTACGTGCGTGAAGCCCGTCGGATGGTCAGCTCGGGCTATGTCCTGACCGAGGCGGACTGCCGTGGCCAGACCACCGTCGCCGATGGCATCGGCCTGGCCAGCTACGCCCGGGATTCTCACAACAGCCAGCGGCTCGTCGTCAGCGGGCTGGTGAAGAACGAGGGCGACTTCCAGATCCCCGTTCCCGCACCGTACCGGCTGCCGTACCGGGCGATGATCCCCGATGCCGCGCAGTGCACGAACCTCATCGTCCCCGTCTGTCTGTCAGCGTCGCATGTCGCCTACAGCTCGGTGCGGATGGAGCCGGTGTTCATGATCCTCGGGCAGGCGGCCGGTACCGCGGCCAAGCTGGCGCTCGACGGCGCTGTGACCGTGCAGGCCCTCGACCCGGTGGCCCTTCGCACCCGGCTGTTCGAGGACATGGCCGCGCTGGACTATCCCGACGTCGCCGTCGACGACACCGCCCCGACAACAGTGATCACTGGTGGCTGGACGGCCAGTACGGCGATCGCCGGCTACTACGGCACCGGCTACCTGCATGACGGCAACGCCGGCAAAGGTGGCAAGAGCGTGCGCTTCGTGCCCTCCCTACCGACGGCCGGCACCTATCGGGTCTACCTGCGGTGGACGTCGGCAACCACGCGGGCGTCGAACGTGCCGGTGACCGTTGCCTACCAGGGCGGCTCGGCCACGGTCATCGTGGACCAGCGCGCCGGTGGCAGTCGCTGGGCGCCGATCGGGGCCTGGCCGTTCGATGTCGGAACGGCGGGAACCGTGACCGTGGCCACCACCGGAACCGACAACTACGTGGTCGCCGACGCGGCTCGCTTCGTTCGAACCGGCTGAGCCGATTCTCGATCGGGCAAGGTCCCCGATCGAGCAAGGTCCTCGATCGGGCAAGGTCCCCGATTGAGCAGTCCGGGCCCGCAGCAGCCTGCCCCGCCTCGCCATCACAGGTATACGAAATGAACGCCCGTTCATTTCGTATACCTGTGATGCCTCCCGGTGGTTGTCAGAATTCGGGGTTTGTTCACCTTCGGATCGCCACCTGGGCGGCGATGTCTGTTTTTATATCGAAGCGATGGAGAAGAACCGACGTCGCCGGCGCCGGTCAGGGGGAGACTCCACCGTGACGCCCGGCGCGTATCTGGCCACCGACCTGGAGACAGGCCAGGTGGCATCGGGCGGGGATGCGGGTTCCCCTGTCGAGGTCCGGCGCGACACGCGCCCACGGCCGGGAGTTGCCGACCGCGTATTTCGCGGCGTCAGCCGGACGGCCGCCATAACCGTGATGACGACGATGGGCTTCATCGGCGTCTTTCTGCTCTACAAGGCACTGCCGGCCCTGCGGAAGGTCGGCCTGTCCTTCTTCACCGAGACCCAGTGGCTGCCGAGCTCGAACACGTTCGGTGTCGGCGCGGTCCTGCTGGGAACGATCCTCATTGCCAGTGTCGCGCTCGTCGTCGCCGTTCCGCTGTCGATCTGTACCGCGCTGTTCGTCTCGGAGTACGCACCGCGTAGGTTGCGCCGTCCGATGGTTTCCCTGCTCGACCTCATGGCCGCCATCCCCAGCATCGTCTACGGGCTGTGGGGCTTCTTCTTCCTCCAGCCCCGGGCCATCACGGTGAGCCGTTGGTTGGCCGACCATCTCGGCTGGTTTCCGTTCTTCCACACCCACCGCGGGGTCACCGGTCTCGGTCAGTACGCCTCGTCCACCTTCATCGCCGGGCTCGTCGTCGCACTCATGGTCACGCCGATCATTACATCGATCATGCGCGAGGTCTTCTCGCAGACTCCGGCCGGCGAACGGGAGGGGGCACTGGCACTCGGTGGCACCCGTTGGGGCATGATCCGCGCAGTCGTCCTGCCATTCGGCCGAGCCGGCATGGTCGGCGCGGTCATGCTCGGTCTCGGGCGGGCGCTGGGCGAGACCATCGCCGTCTATCTGATCATCGCACCGCTCTTCGCCTCACCCGGACGAATGATCCACATTCTGGAGCAGGGTGGGATGTCGATCTCCTCACTCATCGCGCTGCGCTACAACGAGTCCGGGTCGTTCGGGCTGGCCGCGCTCTTCGGTGCCGGCTTGGTGCTCTTCGCCCTGACACTGCTGGTCAACGCGCTCGCCTCGACCATCATCAGCCGGTCCCGTTCCGGCGAGGCAACGGAGATCTGATGGCGATCACCACGACTTCGCCGCTCGGGCATCCGGTGCCCGGCACAGTGCGGAACCCGGCCGGACCCGCACTGCCTGAGTCCCCGCCGGAGGTCCGGATCCGCCCGGCCCAGGTCACGGCGGACGATGTCCTCGCCGTGGGTGGGTCAGCGCTGTGCGCACTCTGCCTGACCTGGGTTCTCTTCGAGCGGCTCCTGCCGCTGTCGGGGACCGTCGGTTTCTGGCTGTGCTGCTACGTGCTCTTCCTGGCGGTCTACTCGACCGTCGTGCTGTCGCGGGAGGGCCGCGGCGTCGCACTGGCCGACCGGGTCATGTCGGTGATCTGCCACGCCGCCGGGCTGACGGTCGTCACGATACTTTCCTTGATCATTGGCTATACGGCGTTCCGTGGTTACACCGCGCTGCACCTCAACTTCTTCACCCAGACGATGTCGGTGACGGCCCCGTCAGACCCGCTGACCTCCGGCGGCGCGCTCCACGCCATCGTGGGCACGCTGCTGCAGGTCGGCGTCGCGGTACTGATCTCGGTTCCGCTCGGGATCACCACCGCCCTGTTCCTCAACGAGGTACGCGGTCCCCTCGCCCGCCCGGTTCGCACGATCGTCGACACGATGAGCGCGATCCCGTCGGTGGTCGCGGGTCTGTTCGTCTTCGCGACCGTGGTGTTGTCGCTCGGCACGAACCGGTGTGGGTTCGCCGCCTCGCTCGCCATCACAGTGATGATGATGCCGATCATCACCCGGACGGCGGAGGTCGTCTTGCGGATCGTTCCCGGTGGTCTGCGGGAGGCGTCCCTCGCCCTCGGCGGAAGCCAGTGGAAGACCGTGTGGCACGTGGTCCTGCCCACCGCCCGTTCGGGCCTGCTGACCGCGGTCATCCTCGGGGTTGCCCGCGGCGTCGGCGAGACCGCGCCGGTGCTGCTCACGGCGGGCTTCACCAACGACCTCAACGCCGACCCGGCCCACGGCGCGATGCTCTCGCTGCCGCTCTACGTCCTGAACTACGTCAAGTTTCCACAGCCCGAGTCGGTCGCACGCGCCTATGGTGCGGCCCTGACGCTGCTCATCCTCGTCCTCGTGCTGTTCGTCCTCGCCCGCGTCGTCGGTGGTCGCAACCCCGGAGCGCTCTCACGCCGGCAGAAGCGCCGCTCCGCGGAGGTGTCGTAGAAGATGCTCGCCGTCCTGCCCAGAAATACCCGGCCAGGCTCGCGAACCGCGGGCGGGAAGGGCCGTCGCCTGGTCGCCCGCTTCGTCGCGATCGCGTTGAGCGCGGTCGCGGTCGGCGGCGTCGGGATGGCGGCGAGCCCGCCGGCCAGCGCCGACGCCCCCTATGCCGCTGTTGCCGGATCAGGCTCCACCTGGAGCGAGATCATGATCAGCCAGTGGGTCCGCGACGTCCGCAAGAACGGGCTGCCGGTCAACTACACCGGTAACGGCTCGTCGTCGGGACGGTCGGACTACTGGAACGGGCTCAACGACTTCGCCGTCTCCGAGATCCCGTTCCAGCCTCGGATCCCGGGCAGCAACGACACCGACGAGCTGCCGCTCGCGGCCAGGCGGCCCTACGCCTATCTGCCGATCGTCGCCGGTGGGACGTCGTTCATGTATCACCTGACCGTCGCGGGCAAGCAGGTCACCAACCTTCGGCTCTCAGGTGAGACCCTCACCAAGATCTTCACCGGAGTCATCACCAACTGGTCCGATCCGGCCATCACCGCGGACAACGGCCGACAGCTGCCGGACAAGGCCATCACCCCCGTCCTGCGCTCCGACGGTTCGGGCACCTCCGCCCAGTTCACGCTCTACATGTCGAAGCAGTACCCCGGGCTGTGGACGGATTTCTGCAGAAAGTACGCGAGTTTTTCCGGTAACTGCGGCCTGCAGTCCTTCTACCCGACGTTTCCCGGGGCAAAGGGCCAGGCGCTGTCGAGCGGAGTCGCCAACTACGTCGCCGCACCGTACGGCGAGGGCGCCATCACCTACGTCGAATATTCCTACGCCCAGCGTTCGGGTTTCCCGGTCGCCAGCATCCTGAACGCCGGTGGATATTACGTCCAGCCGACCGCGGGCAATGTCGCGGTTGCTCTCACGCAGGCGAAAATCAACACCGACCTCACCCAGAACCTCGAGGGCGTCTACTCCTACAACGACCCCCGCGTCTACCCGGTCTCAAGCTACAGCTACATGATTGTTCCGACTGCGGAGGTCGGGCGCTTCACCGCCGACAAGGGACGGACGCTGTCGACGTTCATGAGTTACTTCCTGTGCGCCGGCCAGCAGAAGGCGGAGAACCTCGGCTTCTCACCACTGCCGGTCAACCTCGTGCAGGCCGGCTTCGACCAGATGAACCGGATACCGGGGCACATCGCTCCACCGACCCTGGCCAGCTGCAACAATCCCGCGTTGCAGGTTCTCAACACCGCGCCACGGCCTCCCGACTGCGCGAAGGCCGGCGCGCCGGCGTGCACCACGGCGACGTCCAGCACGTCGGGCGGTTCCGGCTCTACCAGCGGGACTGGTTCCGGCAGTGGTTCGGGCTCGACCAGTGGTAGCGGTTCGGGCTCGGGTAGCGGCAGTGGGAGCGGGACCGGCAGCGGTTCGGGCGACACGTCCGGGGGCGACGGCTCTGGCGGCGCCGGGTCGGGTACCGGGACGGGCGGCGACTCGTCGAACGGTACCGGTTCGGCGGGTGCGGGCACGACAATCGACCCGGAGACCGGACAGGTTGTCACGGCCACCGGTGGAGCAAGCTCGAGCGGCTCGAATGGTTCCGGTGGTGGTGACATCTCCGCGGCGCCGGTATCGGTGTCCAGCCTACGCCAGGGCGGTCACCAGGCAAATGTTCTTTTCGTGTTCGCCGGCCTCAGCGTACTGGCCGCCTTCTTCGTTCCTCCGCTGTTGAGCGCGCATCTGCGCCGGCGCTCGCCACCGGCATGAGCGGCGTCCGGGTGGCGGGAATTCCGCCGCTGCCCCGACAAAATGCCGAGTATACCTGTGAACGCACATTCACAGGCGTTTACGAAATGGTTACCTGGTGGCTGCCCGGTAAATCCCTCGGGTGGCTGGCCGTGTTCATCAATGATATGGAAATCTCATATCCGAGCCACCGACGGCTCGGGCGACGGTTGAACGTCGCCGCGTGAAAACCGTTCCCCACAAGGAGTGGAACATGCACATTCCGAAGAAGGCGGCCCTCACGGTCGCCATCACGGCCACGGCGCTGGCCGTGGGCGTCATGGGCGGACCGGCTCTGGCCGACCCGCCGGCGGGCGTCACCCCGGCGGCCGGCGACATCGTCGGTGTGGGATCAGACACCACGCAGAACATCATGAACGACTACTCGGTCTCGTACAACGCGACGAGCCCGGCGCACAAGCTCTACAGCTGGAACGCGACCGGCACGACCCCGATCACGGCGAAGGCGGGTTGTGCGAACTACGCCCGGCCGAACGGTTCGAGCGCCGGTGTCACGGCCCTGAACAACGACCCGGCGGCCTACAACGCGTCCGGCGTGTGCGTCGACTTCGCGCGTTCCTCGCGTTACCCGGACGCCACGAAGGCCTCGGACGTCGACAAGACCTTCATCGCGTACGCCAAGGACGTGGTGACCTGGGCGGCGAAGCCGGTCTCACCGAAGCTGACGCCGAAGACCGTCAGCACCTCTCAGCTGAACGCCATCTACAGCTGCACGCTCACCGACTGGCACACCATCAACTCGGCCCTGCCGAGCTCGCCCATCCAGCCGTACCTGCCGCAGTCGGGGTCAGGCACGCGGAACTCGTTCCTCAAGGCGCTGAGCAACAGCGGTAACGTGAACGGCCCGAACGCGGCGCTCGTGCCGGGTGCGTGCGTGCGTCAGCCCGCCACCCTCGAGGAGAACAGCGGTGTGAGCCTGCAGGCCAACCTCCAGGCCGGTGACACGATCGGCGACGCGCTGGTGCCGTATTCGGCTGGCAAGTGGGTCGCCCAGTCCCGCGGTGGCGACGTGGACAACCGTAACGGCTTCACCGTCCGCCAGATCGACAGCGTCCCCGCCACCATCCCCGACGTTGCCAACGGCGCGGCCGGCCCGTACTCGCTGAACCCGTCCGGCAAGTTCGCCCGCCTGCTGTTCAACGTCCTCAAGAACCAGCCCGGCAGCACCGGTCTGGACAAGATCTGGTCGAACTACACCCCGGTCTTCGGTAAGGCCGGCTACATCTGCACCCACCCGCTCAGCGCCAACGAGGGCTTCATCTCGCTGCCCACCTCGGGCACGGGCACGCTCTGTGGTGCCAAGTTCGGCATCTCCTAAGTAACGTTCGTGTCACGCAGAGCCCGGCGTTCGCGCCGGGCTCTGCGGTGCATGCAGCTACCGCTCCATGTGTTCCGAGCGATCGCTCCATACATTCCGTCCGAACTGGCGGAATGATTCCGACAGCACCGCACACCCGTCCGCGGTGTGTCCCTCCCCGGCTGGAGAAGACGTGTCACCGAGATTGGTAAGGGAGCGGGTAGGCGTTGCCGTCGCGCTGGCCGGCGCGGTCGTGGCGGTCACCGGTTCCCTGTTCCTGCCAGGAGCGGCGCCGGCGCGGGCCGCGGCCGTCCCGGTGGCGACGACCGTCCCGGCACCGGCGATCGGGGCGAACGCGTCGGTGACCGTCAGCCAGACGAGCGACCTCGGTTTCGAGGCGATCCACCTCAGCTGGAAGGGCTTCCCCTCCAGCGGGGCGGACCTGTCGACGAACGAGGTCCGGATCTACCAGTGCCGCCCCGACCCGAAGTCGGCCGCCGACTGTTACGGGTCCGAAACCCTGGCCTCAGGTTCCGATCCCACCGCACTCGGCGGGCTCAACGGCGCGGGTCCCGACGGTCCGGGTAACAGGCGTAAAGGGATCACAGCGCCGGACGGGACGGGCAGCGTCGACTTCGTGGTCGAGACGGGGCGCGAGCTGACGAGCCTGGGCTGTAACTCGACGCGGCCGTGTTCGCTGGTTCTGTGGAAGCTCACCCAGCCCTCCGCCGAGCTCCTGAACAGCTGGACGCCGCACGTCGCCATCCCGTTGACCTTCCGTCTCGGAGCCGGGGCATGCT
>NZ_CAUVXP010000142.1:0-15056 GCF_963555955.1 Protofrankia sp. Cas3 | reverse complement strand
CAGGTCCAGTGCTGCCCGACGGTTGGCAAGGCTTTCGTCCATGATCGCTCCCTTCGGAGACCGGAGACGTTTGACATTGCAAGGATCGACCATGGCCGCCGCGAACGAGACACATTTCAGAAATCACAGTTGCAGCGGCATCACCACCCTGCCGTGAGGACCCGGTACTACCGTCTCCTGGCCTGGAGCTCAGCCCACGAGGAGCTGGTGGCCGTTGTGGAGCCGCACGAATGGTCCGTCCGGGCGGAAGGCGTCCGAGATCCGGATCGCGTAGACAGGGTGGGTGAGGCGCAATGCATCGGTGAACGGCAACCACATCACCTCGGGCGTTTCCGCGCTCGGCACCAGCGCAGCACCAGCCAGCGCGGCACAGCGGAAGACCAGCGACAACACACCGGTCCGCATGTTCTTGTAGACGCCGGTCAAATGGCCGGAGTCGATCGGGATTCCGGTCTCCTCCCACACCTCACGGCGCAATCCGTCACATGGAGCTTCGTCCCGCTCCAGCACCCCGCCCGGGGTTGCCAGCCGTCCATTGTCACCCCGCTTGATCACCAGCACACGCTGGTGATCGTCGACCACCACTCCACCCACGCTTACGGAGTGCATCGCCATGGGAGGTGAACCGTCGCAGTCAGGCGTTCGGCTCATAGGTCCACTCGTAAATCAATCGCCACTGAGACCCGGCGAGCACGTTGATGGTCGCCTCGATCGGACGATCATTCTGGCCCCATGTGGTACGCACGATGGAGAACACCGGTTGCCCTTCGGCCAACTGGAGGAAAGCCACTTCTTCCGCTCTGGCACGCCGTATCTCTACCTCTTCGGTGAAGCGCGCCGGGCGGAAGCCCCGGGCTGCGAGGCGTTGATACATCCCTGTGGGACCGGTGTCGGGCTCGGCGATGCTGACGTCGCCTGCAACGGCCATCGGGATGTAGGACGTAGCGATCTGAACCGGTGTGCCGGAGGCGAACATGTGGCGGCGACGCAGGAGCACCTGATCATTTTCGTTGAGCTGAAGGTAGTCCGCGATCTCTTCAGGCACCGCCGTGACAGCAACCTTGGCCAAAGTCGTGCTCGGCTCGAGGCCCAGCCGTTGCATCTCGGATGCGAAGATGCCGCCGCCCTGGCTGCCCGCCCGTGGAATGCGGCGCACCCGCTTGGCGGTCGGGGTCTCCTCAACGATCGTTCGACGGCCCTGTTCGGTTCGGACCAGCCCCTCGACACGCAGCACCCCGATCGCCTTACTGATCGTGGTCTGGTTGAGCCCGTACTGGCGGGCGAGCTCTGGCTGGCTCGGCAGTTCAGAGCCTGGCGCATAGTCCCCCCGGCGGATCGCATCCCGAAGCTGGCTCGCTACCTGCTGATAGCGAGCCACCGGCGGTTCGATCGTCATCGCACTCCGGACCTGGGAGTTCTGGCTTCTGTCATAGGCGAACCTACCCGCCAGGTCGATCGAGACCACGCCGTGACGGCAGGCGGGTCGATGCTCTCCGGCTCCCGACACGCAAGAGATCTCACTTTAGGTCTTGACACATATGTCTTATGCCATAAGTCTGTGAGTCACGGTTACAAGCCGCTCCGGCAGCCATGAGTACCAGCCCGAAATGGAGTCAATTCGATCATGCGGACCTTCTGTGACAGCGATCGGCTACGGGAGAAGCAGCCCTACCCGGGGCCGCTGGAGTGCTTCGACGAGGCTTCCGGCACCGCCTGGGTAGGTCGCCACACCAACGGTGACCCTGCTCCCTGGGACCTCTACCGGGCCAACTGGGGGGCCTGTGGTGGAGTCGTGACCGGCGACACCGCCAGCGGCAAGTCCCACATCCTCGAAGGACTCGCCTACACCGCCTCGTCCGCCGGCCAGGTCAGCGTGTGGGTCGGCGATCCGGACGGCGGCATTTCCCTACCGGGAGCGGTCGCCGTTACCCACTGGGCGGCCACCGACACGAGCGAGATCCTGCAGATGCTGCGGGCCGCGGACACGGCGGTGTCGACCCGGTTCATGACCAACGCCCTCCGTCACCGGAGACTGCACATGATCACAGCGGACGAGCCGATGATTCTCCTGATCATCGACGAGTGTCAGCGGGTGTTCGAGCCCAGGAGCGAAGCCACCGCGCTGGCGACCCGGATCGCCGCCCAAGGCCGCAAGGCCGGTGTGGCGATCATTGCCGCATCCACGTCCGTGGCGCTGCGCTCGTTCGGCAACGAGGTCGCGCTGCGCTCCGGTCTGCTGGCGGGCAACGCGGCGGTGCTCAGCACCAGGGATCCCATCCACCGCGACCTGCTGGCCGATCAGAACATCATCCCAGCCGACGAGCTGCTCCGGCTTCCCGGTGTGGGCTACCTGGCGGGGCGGCCAGCACCGTTTCGCGCCTGGGGCCTCGACAACGCCAGGCCGCCGGTGGACACCGCACGCGACACCCCGCCCGAGCCTGCCGTCGCGAACGCCCTCGGCGACGCCTACGCCGGGCGGGCGCACCGTCGGCAGGACAACCTCACCACGACCCGCCGCCAGCTCGCCGCATTCCAGGGGCGCACCTGAACCCACGTACACACCGCGGGCGGCACGAAACGGTTCCGAACAACCACGGAAACCAAAAAGTCGGGTCGGACGGTTCCGATGGGACCCCCCGGATTCACACTACGTGGTGTCGCGGGGTCTACGCCCTGACATCCCACGGCCACCGACGAGACAACCACCTCTGACAGGAAACGGGGTTCCGACGGGCTGCCACCCACCGGAACCCCAGAGCATCGGATCTTGAAGGGATCTCATCGATGCAGATCAAGGCTAGCGCGCGCTCAGACGAGTGCGCGACTGCGCGCGCCGACAACCTCGCCGACGCCACCGCCCGAGAGATCGAGCGGCTCGCCCGGGAACTGCTACGCCGCGGCGGTGAGAAGTGAACCGCCCCCACCGACCCGACGACGTCCTGTACCCACCAGGCCAGGTCGTGACGCCGCTACTGCTCGCGACCCGGGCCTCTGACCTGGGCCTGGACATCGCGGTGCGCCACGCCAGCGGCCAGCGGATCGACACCGACGAGGTGCTGGAACTGCTGGCCACCGAAGTCGCGTTGGCCCGCGCCGCCCGGTACGGACTGCAAACCACCGTCCTGCGTGCCCTGCGCGCCGGCGCGGGCTGGCGGCAGATCGGCGCGGCGACCGAGACGACCGCAGCCCAGGCGAAGGCCGCCTTCCTCACCTGGGTCGACGAGCAGCGCCACCACCTCCCGGACACGTTCACCGACCACGACGCCGACCACGCCCGCCGCCTCGCCGAGGAGGCGAACCGATGACCGGCCCGTTCGACGACCGGGACGAGGCGGCCGCCGCCGGCGACACTCTCGCCGACAGCCACCCCGACACCCGCATGCACGGGGTGATCGAGCTCGTCGACGTCACCACCGCCGACCTGCTCCTGGCCCTGACCGGCGACCTCCGCGCCACCGACGGTGCGGCATGAGCGTGGACTGGCGGCAGCGGGCGGCCTGCCGGAATACGAACCCGGACCTGTTCTTCCCCGCCGGCACCTCCGGAGACACCGTGGAACGTCAGGTTGCGGCGGCCAAGGCGCTGTGCGCCCGGTGCCCGGTCCGATGTGCCTGCCTGGGCTGGGCGCTGGACACCGGGCAGGACGCCGGCATCTGGGGCGGTCTGGACGAAGACGAACGTCGGACGCTGCGGCGCACGGCCCGTACCCCGGTGCGCACGTCATGACGGCCCCGGTGATGGCCCGCCCGGCGGGCTCGGTGGAGTTGGCGCGGGCGCTGGCCGATGTGCGTCACCTCTCGGCGCGGGAGTGGACGGCAGCGCGGGACTACGCGGATGCGGTGGCCGCCGAGGGTGATGCACTGGTCGCCTACGCGTTCACGATCGCCGACGGCGCCGCTGAGGACGAGGTCCGCGCCGCCCGCGAGGTGCTCGCGCACACGCTGGGCCGCCGCGATGACGCCGGCCGACGACTCGGCTTGAACGGCCAGTCGCCCGAGGCGATCCGGGTGGTGCGGGAGCTGCTCGACGCGGCCCGCGCTGCTCGAGTCGGCTCAACGGAAACACAAATTCGGGTGGGGCGGTTCCGCTCGGACCCCATGGATTCACACAGCGGGGGTGTGGCGGGGTTTAGGCCCTGACACCCCACGACCACCGACGAGATGACTGCCCCTGAGGAGAAACGGGGTTCCGGCGGGCTGCCACCCACCGGAACCCCAGAGCATCGGATCTTGAAGGGATCTCATCGATGCAGATCAAGGCTAGCGCGCCCTCCACTAAGGACCCGAGTTCACCGCACCCGTTGATGACGGTGCGGGAAGCGGCGCAAGCGCTTCGGGTCAGCGAAATGACCGTTCGCCGGGCGATCCACGACCGGGCGATCCACGACCGGGCGATGCCCGCTGTGGTGGTCGGCCGCGCCTACCGCGTCCCCCGCACGTTCATCACCCGGCTACTCGACGTGGCCGACGGCGGTCTGACCGCCGTCGCCGCGGAGCTGGCCCCCGCGCCTGCGGGAGGTGCCGCGTGAACCGCGTGCAGGCGACAACCCGGCTGTCGTTGCCGATCCCCGTACCCGGATCCGGTGGAGACGCCGGTAGCCGCCTGGCTGGGCAGGCCGCCGTGCTGCGTACTGCGGCTGCCCTGGTCGAGCGCCTCGCGGAGGCGGACCCCGACGCCCACGTCTACCTCAACGTCACCCCGTGGACGAATGCGCCGATCGCAGTGCAACCCAGCAGCCCGGTCGGCCGGGAGCTGACTGAACAGGACAAGCAGCTCATCCAGATCACCTTGATGGAGGTTCTCGCGGGGCTGCTCGATGCCCAGCTGATCGTTACGCCCCAGCCGGAGGAGGGCAAGCTGTGGCTGGCTTGTACCGGCAGCTTCCTCGGCCAGTCTGTCCACGCCTTCGCCCACGTACGCGACGACCCCGACCTGGTGGAAGCGGCGAACCGGCTGGCCGCGGTTGGCGACGACCCCGGCCACGACGGTGACACCTCCGCCGGCACACCGGTGGTGGCGTGGCCGGAGGCTGCGGGATGAGGCGCCGGACGCTGTCCGGGCCGCTGCTCCTGGCGCTGGTCCTGGTGGCCGGGGTGTGGGCGGCCGGTGCGGTGTGGTCGTTCAAGGAGCAGAGCGAGTTCGCGCACCGTCTCGGATTCACGATCGACTGGCTGCTGCCCGCGGTCGCCGACGGTCTGCCGGTCGCGATGGGAGCGGTGGCGTTCTCGGCGGCGGTCGATGGCCGTCCGGCGACCGCCGCCCGGCTGGGTACCGCGCTTGCGGTCGGCGGATCGGTGGCGTCGAACGGGTTGAACGCGTGGAGCCGCACCGGCGGTGATCTGAAGACCGTCATCGTGGCCTGCGCGGTGCCCACGCTCGCCGGGATCGCGTTCGAGGTGCTCCTCGGTGAGCTGCGCAAGCAGGTGCTGAGCGCTCGCGGGGAGATCTCGCGCCGCACCCGGCTGGAACCGGTGCCGCCGCTGCGTCCGATCCGGGTGCTGTTGGACCCGGTCCGTGAGATCGGCCAGTGGCGCCGGCACGTCCTCGCGGTGACCGACCCGGCCGCGGACTCGACATCGCGGGCCGCGCTGTCCCGGCTGGCCGACGCGGTCGCGGAGATCGGGGCGCAGCGGGAGGCGCCGGCCGATGACGAACCACGGGAGACGTTCGAGGCGCCGGTGTGGCCGACCCCGGCTCTCACCACCTCCGTCCCGAGGAAGACGTCTCGCCCGGTGGGGAGCGAGACGACCCGGACCGAGACGCCGGCTCTCACCGCTCCCGTTCCGAGCGAGACGTCTCACCCGGCACCGAGCGAGAGATCTCGCTCTTCGCGGTCGCAACGGAGCGAGATGCGGGCGTGGGCCGCAAGCCAGCTCGACGCGGGGGTCCCCATCACGGGCGCCGATCTGGACCGCCAGTTCGGGACACGGACGGTTGGCCGGGTGGTCCTGCGGGAACTGCGGGCCGCCCAGGCGCAGCAGCAGGAGGCCGCGGCTGTGCCCGCCCTGGCCGGGGTGGGGGTGTCCGGTGCCTAGCCCGACGGCAACGGATCGGCGCACGGCCGGCGACGGCCGGATCGCCACCCGTCAACAGCGCCGGCAGCGGATGTTCGTGACCCGGTTGGGAAGGGCCCACCGGCCGACGGACCGCCTCGGTGTCGCGGTCGATTACCTGCGCGGCGCCCTGGCCGACGCCCCGGCCGTTCACGCGGACCGGGAGGTCGACGCTCTCGTCCGGCAGATCACCGAGGTGGTCGCACGGCTCCACGGGAGGCCGCGATGAGCACGAGGAGTGACCGTCCACTCGACTGTCCAGTGGACGGTGGAGAGCGGGCGACGGCCCCCCGGATCGAGGGCCACCGCGCGTGCCGACGCGCGCGCACGCGCATGCGCGAGACCTCGGCGAGTCTAACCGGCCGGCGGCCGGTGACCGCCGGTGAGCGCCGGGGCGGGGGGTGGACGCGGTGAGCGTCACCGCACTGTGCCCCGACTGTCAGGTTCCGATCGGCACGGCCCACGACGACGACTGCGACCGGGCGATCTGTCTGCTGACCGGCGGGCAGCGGCTGATCTGCGCCGACGGCGAACACGACGACGAACCTGACGGCGACTGCGGTCGTGACGTGTGGACCGGGCACGCAGGCCCGGATCGGACCCCGCCCGGCGCAGCGGGAGAGCAGGAGCTGACGGTGGCCGGCGAGGAAGCGACGACCGTGCCCGGCGCGGATCTGCTCAAGGCCCCGCGGATCGACCCCGTTCCCGCCGGCGAGACCGCACTGGTCGACCAGACGCCGACCGAGACGCGGAGCCGGGTTGCCCGCCGGGTGTGGGAGGTGGCGATCGGCCAGTGGCCGTCGGTGTGGTCGGCGCCGCCCACGGAACTGGCGGCGCTGGTCCGCTACGCCGCCGCCGGGCAGTGGTGCGCCCCGGACGCGACAACGTGGCGACGGCTGGGACAGGCCTACTGCGTGCTGCTCGCGATCCCGGTGAGCGTGGCGCTGTACGTGGCGGCATGGCTGGTGCAGCGCCCGGGCCGTCTCGTCGCGGCCGCGGTGCTCGCCACGATCGTCTGGCTCGTGCTGTGACCGGCCTGGCCGCCCACGGCGGCTGGTCAGTGGTCGTGCTGGCCGGTGGGGTGGTCCTCGCGGTGTGGCTGCGCCGGCTGGTGCTCGCCGCGGTCCTCGCGGCGGCGCTGGTGGTGGTCGCCGGGCTGGTCCCGGTCCTGCGCCCCGGTTCGCCGGCGGGTGGGCCGCTGGCGGCGGGCGCCCCGGTCCCGGCCGCCTACCGGCCGTGGATCGTGCGGGCCGGCTCACAGTGCCCGGACATCACCCCGGCGCTGCTCGCCGCCCAGTTGGCGCAGGAGTCCGGGTTCAACCCGGCCGCCCGCTCGGCGGTCGGGGCGATGGGGATCGCCCAGTTCATGCCCGACACCTGGCCGAGCTGGGCCATGGACGCCGACGGGGACGGAGTCGCGTCCGCGTGGTCACCACCGGATGCGATCACCGCGCAGGGCCGGTTCATGTGCGCGCTGGCCGCCGCGGCCCGCGCCGGGCGGAACGCCGGCCGGATCCGCGGGGACGTGCCCGCCCTCGCGCTGGCCGGCTACAACGCCGGGCCCGGTGCCGTGCAGGCCGCCGGCGGCATCCCCGCGATCAGCGAAACCCGCACCTACGTCAGCCGGATCACCGCGTTGACCGCCGTCTACGCCGACCCCTCCCACCTGTGAACCCGTGGAGACCCTCATGACCATTTTGTCGCTGGCGCCGGTCACCGCCGACGTGCTCGGTCTGCCCACTCCCGCCGCGGTGTCCGCCGCGATCCCCCTGTTCGTGATCGGTCTGCTGCTGTGGCGTCGGGTCCTGCCCCGGGTGGCAGCGATCCTGGCCCTGCTCGCCGGGGCCGCGTTGACCCGCGGCTGGCTCTACATCGTGATCCACACGGTGCTCGACACCACCACCACCGTGATCAACGCGGTGACCCGGACCGCGATGGGCGGCATCGTTCCCGGCGCGCTGGCGATCGTCATGGCGATCTACTACGTGCTCCAGGTCCGGGTGGACGCCGAAACCGTCAACCGGCTGCTCGACGCCCGAACGCGGGGGGTCCGTGGGCTGCGCCCGTCCGCCGCTGGTGGTCCGGGCCGGGGCGGGTTGGCCCTGACCAGCGGACGGCCCCGGCCGCGATGGCCCCGCATGGTCGGCGCCCTGCTGGTCGGCCTGGCGTTGCCGAGCGTGGTGGCCACGATTCCGGGCACGGTCGGCGCCCTGGCGGTGTCCTCGGTGAACGTCGTCGGGGGGCTGATGGCCGCCGGGCTCGACCACACCATCGGGATCCGGTGACCCGGTGGAGATGATCCTCATCTGGTGTCTGGCGTACGCGATCATGCGCAGCCTGCAGGACACCGTGGTCAACACCACCAGCCTGCTCAAGGGCCGGCCGGTCACCCCGCGCGGGCGACGTGCCGCCACCGAAAACCCGGACGCGGCCACCCGCCCGTCCTACACCGGGCGGACCGCGGGCGCCGTCGGCGGCCTGATCCGCGAGTCGTTCCTGGACGGCTGGCGGTTCGGCTGGCGGTGGGGCCGGCAGTCCTACCGACGCCGGGCCGGCCGGTGGCAGTCCTGGCGGCCTTGGCAGGAACCGCCGCCGGCGCCGTCCGCCGGCCCTACCGCCGACGGGCGTGGCCAGGACCCGCCCAGCCCCGGGCCGGGGCCGGGGCCGGGCGACCCCGGCCAGCAGGCCCCCACCGTCGACCCTGTCGATCCGGCCGAGCCCGTCGACCCCGAGGTGGTGACCGATCCACCGGATCATGTCGCCTACGACGACGACATGATCGAGGGCACGCCGCTGTGCTGGAGCGACCTGGAACCCGACGAACAGGTCGCGGTCGCCGCCGCCGCCGGCGACCAGTGGGGCCAGCGGTGGACCGCGCTGACCGTCGACCAACGCGCAGCCACGGTCCGCGACTGGATCAACCAGGTGTACGGCGCCCGGCTGACCAGCACCGACGTGTTCACCGCCCAGGCCCGCCGCGACGACCCGACGTGGTTGTCCGGCCCCCTCGACCCCGGACCCGCCCGCGCGGATCCGGTGTACGACCCGGCCACAGCCGGGATCGATCCCACCACCCTCGAAGGAGACCTCATGGCCATCACCTCCGGTGAGACCACCAACATCGCCAACGCCCGGGCCTACTACCAGTCCCTGGAAGGGCACGCGATCACCGACATCGCCAGCCAGATCGAGTTGAGCCGGTCGTACCTGACCGCCGCTGAAATGAGCGACCAGGCGGTACTCGGCGCGATCACTGCCGCCGACGAGGTGGCCCGCACGCTCGCGACCGCCGCCGCCGCCGTCCTCACCGCGCTTGACGCACACCGGCTCATGGAGGAGGCGGTGGCCAGCACGCCGGGTGCGGCCAACACGACCTTCTACCGGCAGGGCTGACCGTTCCCGTCGGACCTGGCCCGCGCGGGCCGGGTCCGTGCGGGCCGGGTCCGTGCGGTGACCGCCAGACCCATCCCACTCGCGGCCTGTCACAGACGACAGTAAGGAGGAGACCTGCATGGCACCGACCCGAGCTGAGATCGCCCGGCTGCTCGCCGCCGCCGAGCAGGCCGCCACCGAACCGGCCGACCACGCGCCACTCCCGCCCGCACGACACGCCAGCCCGCCGGCCCGCGACCACCGGAACTATGACCGGCTCCGCGGCACCTACCGGACGCTGCGCGGGTGGCCGCTGCGACACCAGGCCGCCCCGCTCGTGCTGCTGGGAACGCTGTGGACGGCCGGGGCGATCGCCGCCGCGGCCCCCGGCACCATCGGGCCGATCATGCTGGGTGCGACGGTGACGGCCACCGCCGGCTGGCTGGTCCGCCGCCGCCGGCACAGCACGCCCCGCGCGCTCGGCGAGGCCAGGCGGCGGACGGTACGGACCACGCTCGCCGCCGGCGGCTGGCTGCTGCTGGCCGCCTCCCAGGGTGCGTGGGGCTGGCCGGTCGCGGTCCTGTGGATCGGTGGCTACGCCCTGGCCGCGCCGTGGTGGTACCGCCATCGCATCCCCGTGCCCCCACCGGTCCGCGAACCCGCGGCTCTGCCCCCGCCCGCACCGGTCTGTGAGGTCACCGAACCCGAACCGGAGATTCCCCAGTTGTGGGCGCAGCGCGTCGGCGCGACCAACCGGGTCCTGGCCGGGAGTTACCTGACCGCCCCCCACATGATCGGCCCGGCGGCGGCGTGGATCGCCCAGCTCAACCCCGGGGTGCACACCACGCAGACCGCGATCGCCGCCGCACCCCTCATCGCCAGCGCGCTCGGCCTCGACATCGACCAGGTCACCGTCGACCGGCCGCCCGGCGGCGGCGCCGACCGTGCCCTGATCCTGGTCGTCGACCGGGCGAACAACCCCCTCCAACGGATCAACCATCATCCCGGACCGGACAAGGTCTACGACCCCACGACCGGCTATGCCGACATCGGTATCCACGCCGACGAAACCCCGGCCCGCTGGGCGTTCTACGTGCCCGGCTGGGGCCTGGCCGGCGGGGCGATCATCGGGGGCATCGGGTCCGGCAAAAGCACCCTGATCACAAATCTGGCGACCATCGCCGGGTACAGCCGGGTCCTCTCGCCGTGGGCCGGGGACCCCCAGGGCGGCCAGTCCATGCCCGCGGTCATCCGCCGCGCGACCTGGCCGGCCCGCGACCTCGACGAGATCCTGCTCCAGCTCCGCGCCGCGGCGAAGGCCATCGACATCCGCGGCGCGCTCAACGGGCTGCGCGGCGTCGACCTGCACATTCCGACCCCGGCCGAGCCCGGGATCCTGCTGTTCCTCGACGAGATCCACAAAATTTTCGTCCGCGGCTCGGAGCATGCCGCGCTCGGCTCGTTGATTGCCCGGGAGGGCCGCAAGGCCGCTGTGGCGATCGTCGGTGCCGACCAGTACCCCGGCCTGCCGACGTTCGGGGACGACGAGGCGCTGCGCAGCAGCATGTTCGCCAAAAACCTGGCCGTGCTACGGACGTCGAGCAACGTCGCGAAGGGTCTGATCCCCGGACTCGACCTGAACCCCAAAGACCTGCCCGACCGGTGGCCTGATGGCTCGCCCACCTCCGGGCTGGGCTACCTGGTCGGCCAGCGGACCGCCCCCTGGCGCGGCTGGTACACCCCGAACGCCGACACCTGGATGGCCGCGGCACCCCACGTCGAGCTCGACCGGGTGACCGCCAACTTCATCGGCCCCGACTACGTCGACCGGGCCGCCCGCGCCGCCGCCGCCCGCGCCAGCCAAGCCCAGCGCATCGCCGCACTCGACCCCGACGCGCTCACCGCGCTGCTGGCCGCCGACCCCAGCCTGGCGGCCGCTCTCCGCAGTCACCGGTCCGCCGGCACATCGACCCCGGCTACCCCGCCCGCCACGACCGGTAGTGGCTGGACACCGCAGCGCACCACCACCGGCGGCGTCGTGCTCACCCTCGCCGCCGCCCCCAAGTTCGGCCCACCCCCGCCCTTCACGCCCCCGGCGGACGGGCTCCGCCCGGCGGTCCTGAACACCCCCGCCGGTACCCGCATCCACCAGCTCGTCACGCAGGGGGTCACCCGCCCCAAAGACCTCGCTGCTCAGGCCGGAGTCAGCACGTCCCGCGTTCACACGGTCCTCGCCGACCTCGCCGCGGCCGGCCTGGTCACCAACATCCGCTACGGCGAATGGATCCCCACCCCGACATCCATCACCGCCGTGAACTGACCCCAAACGATCTAGAAAGGACTGATCATGACCAAGCAACAAAAGATCGTCATCCAACGGCAAGACGGACAGCGCTCCGAGATCTCAATGAACAGCGACTTGTGCCCGACCGAGTGCCAGAGGCGCGGTATCTGCCCGACGTGTGGCGGTCTCGGGTCCCTGGGCTTCGTCGGGATCACGCGGCCGGTTGAAGGTCGCGTTCCCTGTCCGGACTGCTGATCGCGCCTCCGGCGCGGCGTCCACGCCTGGCAGCACCGCCGCCGCGCCGGGGCCACCCCACCCCGCATCACACGAGAGGAGCAGCACCATCATGCCCACGTTGCATGCCGCACTGACCCGGATGCGCGGGAACGCGCTGCTGGTCGCGTTGGCCGCGGCTGCCGTCGCGGTCCTGGCCGATGAGGCCGCCGATGCCCTCACCGCCCGTTCGGCCGGTGGCGCCCGATGAACACCCGGACAACCAACGAATCAGCCAACGCTCTGGCCGAGCTGTTCGACGCATTGCGGGTCGAACAGGCCCGCGGCTGCCCCGAACAGCGCCCCACCCCGGCCAGCCCGTCCCAGGCCGTCGCAGCACGGCTGTGGTCGGAGCCGGACAGCCCGACGGTGTGCGCGGAACGCCGCCAGCTGCTCCAGGCGGCAGTAGCCGCCGCCGATCCCTATCCCCATCTGCGGCTGGTCGACGACCGGCCCGACACCCTCCAGGACATCGCATGACCGCACCGACTATTACCCCGACGGGCCGGGCTACCCGGGTCGCCAGGCTTCTCGCCGACGCCCCCGCAGAGCTGGCCGCCCGCGGCTGGCACCGCGGCGACCATGTCGAGGAGGCCACCGGCGCGGTGGACCTGTCCGGCGCGCTCCGCCTGGCCGCCGGCGTCCACCCCTACGACCTGCCCGACGACCCCGCGGCCTTGCAGGCACTGTGCGACGCCGAGGACGAACTCACCTTCGAACTCGGCGGCAACCCAACCAGCATCGACGCCGGCGAATACCTCGCGGCCTGGAACGACCATCCCGCCCGCACCGCGGCCGACGTCTTGGATCTCCTCGAACGGACCCACAGAGCGATCACCGCGGCAACTCCGGGATCGATGACCCCGGCCGAAACCCGGCTCTCCGAAGCCTCGTTTTCCCGGTCGATTACAGCGGAACCCGGCCGATGAGCGGCATGTCCGTCTATCGCGTCGCGGTCATCGTGTTCGCCGACGTCCCCGGCAGAGACGCCCACGACGCCGCGAACCGGCTGGTCGCCGCCGTCGGCGACACCCTCGGCGACCGGCTACCCACACCGCACCGCGGCCGGCCGAGCGCCTATCCCGACACCGAGATCCTCGAGGTGATCGACCTGACCACCGCCGCCCGCAACGGCTACCTGACCATCGCGCCCGCGCCCCGATTCCCGCACGAATAACCCCGGACGGCCGGCGGAGCCGTCCACAACCCACGGAGGAACCCATGACCAGGACAGACACCACGCCGAGGGACCGGTTCCACGCCGTCGTCGCCACCGCCCGCAGCCTGTCGCAGGCACAGATCGACGACCTGGACCGGGAGGCCGATCGCATCTGGACCCCGCAGACCGAACAAGCAACCAAACGGGCCTATACGGCGATGTCACGCGCAGACGGACTCACCGACGAGTCGATCTGGCGCGACGTCGACGAGATGTGCGACATCGCCGGAGCCGCAGCGGACACGGCCATCGCCGTCCTGGCCAAAGACCTGATCAGCACTGAGGACTGCCAAGTACTGATCGCCGGCTGGATCGCCGCCCGCCTGCCGCTCCCGCCCGCCGACCAGCCAGGCACCGGAGACGGCCGTGACTGACCACGGCGGGACCGGCTGGCGCCAGCGGCTGCGCACGATCCCCACCCGTCACCAGCCGGACTGCCCACCCCGGCCGCAACCGGTCCCGGACGCGCCGGCGCTGCCCGCCGGCCTGCCGGGCTGGGAGCAGATGACGCCGCTGGACCAGGGCGCGGCACTGGCGCACCTGTGCCATGAGCACCAGAGACGGTCCGACCCGATGCTGCACCCGGCACCGCTGTACTACCTCGACCACCCGGCGCTGCGGGCGTTGGACCCCCACGATGCCGCCGCGCACGCCCGCCAGGTCGCCGGCTCCTGGAAGACAGCCGCCCGACGCATCGACGGCGACGTGCTCTACCGGCTCATGGAATACGCCGAACACGTGGAGACCGGCTGCCCCCTCTACCAACCCGACCCGAACCGCCCCTACCAGCCCTGATCACACCCCGGCGCGGCGTCCACGCCGGCCAGCAATGCCGCCGCGCCGGGATCACCCTCCACCAACCCGAAGGAGAGCAACCCTCATGATGCCCACCGCGACCGGGGACCAGAACCCCGTCAACGCCAACACCTGCCCCGTCCACGGCCCCTACCACGGGCTGATCTGCACCCGCTGCGTCACCTCCCTGCCCACCACGCGACAGTCCGCATGAGCACGACGACAACAATCGAGTGGACCCGCGGGGACGACGGGACCGCGGGCGCCACCTGGAACCCGGTCACCGGCTGCACCCCCGTATCCGAAGGATGCGATCGCTGCTACGCCGCCGGGATCGCCCGCCGGTTCGCCGGCACCCCGGCGTTCCCCCACGGGTTCACCGTCACGCTGCACCCGCAGCGGCTCGACGCCCCGCTGCACTGGCGCCGCCCCCGACGGGTGTTCGTCAACTCCATGTCCGACCTGTTCCACGACCAGGTACCCGACGCGTTCATCGTCGAGGTGTTCGCCCGGATGTGGTGGGCGCCGGCGCACACCTTCCAGCTGCTGACCAAACGGCCCGGCCGGGCCCGGTCCCTGCTTCCCCGCATCGGCGAGCAGCTCCACACCCGGGCCGCCGATCTGGCCCTGGTCGACGACCCGACCCCGCTGACCTGGCCGTTGCCGAACGTGTGGCTCGGGGTCAGCGTGGAGAACCAGCGCTGGGCCGACAGTCGCATCCCGGTGCTGCTCGACACCGCCGCCGCACTCCACTGGGTCTCCGCGGAACCGATCCTCGGCCCGCTGAACCTGACCGGATGGCTCATCCCGCCGGCCCGGTTGTGCGGGTCGGTGACCCCGGCTGACCTGCGCGCGCTCCGCGGGTTCGCCGCCGAGCGGGCCGGATGGCACGGCCTGGACTGGGTAGTCCTCGGCGGCGAGTCCGGACCCGGCGCCCGGCGTATGCAACCCCAGTGGGCGAGCAGTCTGATCACCGGCTGCCAGACGGTCGAGGTGCCGGTGTTCGTCAAACAACTCGGCACTGTCTCTTATACACATCTCCGAGCCCACGAGACGCTCA
>NZ_CAUVXP010000141.1:0-15279 GCF_963555955.1 Protofrankia sp. Cas3 | reverse complement strand
TGACTAAGCCGCCGGCGACCAGGGCAAGTACGCCGCCGCACATGACGAGCAGTCGACTACGCAGAAAGATCATGCCCGACACTCCATCGAGTCGAAACGACCTATGACGTTCAGTGTAGGACAGACCGCTCGCCGTGTACATTAAAACAGGGCTATTGCGTCGTGGACGGTGCTCTTATACGATGATTCCGCTGTCGCGGATTCGCCGGATGTTTTTCTCGTAGAACAGCTCGTAGGCGGCTATCTCATCGGTCAGCATCTCGACGTCAAGCTCTCCACGATGATCACGCCGCAGCTGCTCCGTGTCGACAACCGCACGGTAGACAAAGGTCGCGTTGCCCTCCAGCCGCGGGATCTGGGAACCGTCCGGACCAGACGTGACACGGCACACCGAGCTGCCACCCGGATTACGGACCACGACCGCCTCGTCCGCAGGGACATGACCGAGCCTGGAATACACCATGCGTGACGCGACCACCCCGGACCCACATGAAGGGGTCAGCCCGGCTCCCCGCTCGAAAGTGCGGACGAAGATTTCCCGCGGCCCCGAGAGCCGGCATATGAACGACACGTTGGCACCGGCCGGGAGAACCCGCGGTATTTTCGCCGCCGCGCCGCCCACGGCCACCAGCTCGCCCTCGTCATACTCGTCGACAATCGCGACGAGGTGCGAATTGGGAACAGCGACACCGGTGAAGCGCAGCCGCGGATGCAACTCCGCGATCGTGGTGTCGACGTGCTCGACGCCTGGGCTGACGATCGGGACGTCCGCGGCCCGGAATGTCACCGGGGGAAGATCTACCGCCACGGCGGGGACGCCGGCAGCAACGTCCTCGATCCGTTCAACCCGGAACCGGCCGCCGCCCGTCGACACGTCCACGATCTCGACACCTCGACGTTCGAGGATGAGTCGACCAACACATCGCAGACCGTTACCGCATAGTTTGGCCGGTGTTCCGTCCGGATTGAAGAAGAACGCTTCGGGCACTTCTCGCGCATCGTCCACGAAATACAGACCGTCGCTGCCCAGCGGACCCTGCCGGTCACAGACGAGCCGAACGAATCCGATGAGTTCAGCAGTCGTCGCAAAAAGCTCGCCGGGCCGACCGTCGACAATAAATATGTCATTGCTTGAGCCATGCGCCTTCAGCAGCTCGAACTTCACCGCAGCCCTCCCACCTCGACCTGCGGTTCAGTGTAGTGCGACGGCGGGAAACGGGCCGGGCGCCGGCGGGTCGCGCGATGATAGTGCAGGCTCTACCGTCGGTTGGTGGCGCGGATGCGAACCAATACGGATGCGTCGTCCTGTGCCTCCACCGGATGGACACGATCCGCGAGCTGCGAGCTGAGCGTGGCCGCGCCGGGGACGGCAACCTGCACCCGACGATCGTGTACCCGCACGACGATCCCGACGCTGCCCACCGCGCGCTCGCCGCGTTCGACGACCTGCTGCGCCTGGCACTCTGCGGTGTTCAGAGCGCCAGGCGGAACCGGTCAGGCTGCCGCGCGGGCCAGTGCGGCCTTCTCCGCGGCTTCCCGCGACTGCTCAGCCAGCGGGACGAGCTCGGCCATGGCCGGGTTGATCGCAGCCATCGTCAGTTCGACGTGGATGAAGCTGATGTCGGTCGCGCCGAGCGCCCCGAACACGTGCCGCAGGTACGGCTCCTGGTGATCGTTACCCTCCTGCGGGGTGCCCGGTCCGTACGCCCCACCGCGGGCGGTGACGACGGTGACCGGCTTGCCGGTGAGCACGCCGGGGCCGCCTGTCATGTCGACCGTCCGGCCGAGGGCGATCACATTGTCGATCCATGCCTTGAGAGTCGAGGTGATCGACCAGTTGTACATCGGGACGGAGACCAGCAGGCTGTCGGCCGCCTCGAGTTCGCTGATGAGCGCCTCGCGAGCCTGCCAGGCCTCGGTCTGCTCAGCCGTCCGCGCCTCGTCCGGGGTCATCGAGGCTGTCACGCCGTCCCAGCTGATGTGTGACGGCGGGGTGGCGGCCAGGTCCCGGTGAACGACGGTGCCATTCGCGTGGCTGGCGGCCCAGGCAACGGCGAACTGGCCGGCGACGGCCCGAGACGCCGAGCCCGGGCTCACGCTTGAATCGATGTGCAGGAGTGTGGACACGCGATCTCCTTGCCGTGGCGGATAGATGCAAAATCAGATCATGCCGACAGATAATCATCTTCCGTGGCACACATCATGTGCAGAGACTATCTCAGACGACGAGCAGTAGGATCGGACGGGTGGACCATTCGGAAGTACGGGTCGGGGTGACCGAGCCTGCGGCCGTACTGCCCGAGGAGCTCCACGAAGACCTCAGCTGGTTGCTGAGCCAGGCCCTGCATGGGTTCCTTCAGGCGGCACAGGCCGCGGTCGGGGACTTTCCCGGCGGACTACGCGGGCTTCAGGTGCTCTCGGCCACGGCCGGCGGGTGTGAGCGCAACCAACTTGGGGTCGCCCGCCGCCTCGGTGTCGACCGCTCCGTCATGGTCCGCCTGATCGACGACCTCGAACGCGGTGCACTGGTCAGACGGTGCCCCGATCCGGCCGACCGGCGGGCGCGCATAGTCCGCCCGACCGAAGCCGGTCACACCCAACTCCGGGAGGTGACCGCCCGCCTACGCCTGGCCGAGCAACAAATTCTGGCACCGTTGACCGCCCAGGAGCAGATCAGTTTTTCCGACGCCCTACGGCGCGTGGTCGCCGGTGTCCTCGCCTCAGGGCTGCCGCCGGTGCAAGGTCCGGTCACCGGCCAGGGAACATGCCCGGACGCACCGGCGGCAGAGACCTGACCAGGACGGTTTCACCGTCCTCACCCTCACCGACTGCGTCGCGGCGGCATCCCAGAAGGAACATTCCATCGCCAATGACCTTCGGATAGTCTCGCCTCCGATGGTGTCGACGGACGCGATCATCGACCGGGTTTCCATCGGGATCGCGTGGGTATCTTCTGGGTCTTTACCGAAGGACCGAAGCAGACCGGCCCGGCTGTGGGTCGGGTCCGGGGGCCATGGTGCCGTCAGATCAGGAGTCGGCCGCCGGAGTGCACATGGACCGCGGCCGGCTGGGCCGAACGCCTGGGCAGTCACGCGCAAGCCAGGAGGACCCGAACATCATCGCTGAGCGCTCCACCGGCGCAGGCCCCGGCAGCCCGTATCCAGTAGGCACGGAGCACCTACGGACGGAGCACCTAGGCACGGAGCACCTAGGCACGGAGCACCAGAGCAGTCAAACGTCCACGACCGGGAGCACCGAAACGGCCATGACCGCCGCGACGACGACGACGGCTGCGCTCCCAACAGATCTGGCCCAGGTGTTCGACGCGGGCGGCGCCACCGGGGCCCTGATGCGTGACCTGGACTGGTCCGCGACACCGATCGGCTCCCCGTGGGCCTGGCCACAGGCTCTGCGGACAGCCATCGGCATCTGTCTGTCGTCCCGGTTCCCCATAGTTATCTTCTGGGGGCCGCGGCTGGTGAAGATTTACAACGACGCCTACATGGCGATGCTCGGCGACAAACATCCGTCCGCGATGGGCCGACCAGCCGAGGAAGTGTGGTCGGAGATATGGGATGCCATCAGGCCGATGTTGTCCACGGTGCTGGCCGGCGAAGGAGCTTTCCGCTACGAGGATGAAATGCTTCCGATGAATCGGCACGGCTATCAGGAGGAGTGTTATTTCACGTTCTCCAACGGTCCGATCCGGGACGAGTCCGGTCATGTCGGCGGTGTATTCAGCGCGTGCACGGAGACAACCGCGCAGGTGGTTGGTGCGCGTCGGCTGCGGACGCTGCGGTCACTGGCATCCGGCACGAACGAGGCGCGAACCACCCAGGAGGTGCTGGAACGGGCGGCCACGGCGCTCGGCGAGGCCCGCGCCGATGTTCCGTTCGCGCTGCTCTATCTGGCCGGCGGCCGCGATGACGGCCGCGATGACGGCCAGACTGTTGACGGGGTTGCCCCTGGCCACGAGCCCACCTTCCACCTCGTGGCCGGCGAAGGCATGGACACCATCGAGGCGACGAGTACGACGTTGGTCAGCGAAGCACGTGCGGCGTTCGACGAGCACGAGCCGACCCTGGTCGAAGGGCTGGCGGTGCCCGCGCCATGGCTCGGTGTCGTCAGACGGGCGCTCATCCTGCCGCTGCGGGCGGTGGGCGCGCGCGGAGTTCTCGTTGCGGGGGTCAGCCCCCGACGCCCGTGGGACGACGACTACCGCAGCTTCTTCTCCCTCGCCGCCGATCAGATCACCAGTTCGATGTCGAACGCGGTCGCATATGCGACAGAACGCAATCGAGCTATAGCGCTGGATGAACTCATTGCGGCGAAGACGACTTTCTTCGCCAACATCAGCCATGAGTTCCGTACGCCGCTGACGCTGATGCTGGGCCCTGCGCAGGACGCCCTCAGCGACGAAAGGTTCCCGCTCACGGAGGTCCAACGCGAACGGGTCGAGCTGGTGCGCCGCAATGCGCTACGGCTGCTTCGCCTGGTCAACAACCTGCTTGACTTCGTCCGGATCGAGGCCGGCCGGCTGGAGCCCCAGTACGAGCCCGTCGATCTGGCCAGTCACACCGCGGACGTGACACGTATGTTCCGAGCCGCGACCGAAAAAGCCGGCCTCGCCTTGGTGGTGGACTGCCCGCCGTTACCCGAGCCGGTGTGGGTCGACCGTGACCAGTGGGACAAAATTATCATCAACCTGCTGTCGAACGCCCTCAAGTTCACGCTGCACGGCACCATCAGCCTCCGGGTGGCCGCGGTGGATGACGGCCCGACCCGTTGGGCCGAACTGTCGGTCACCGATACCGGCATCGGCATCGACCCGGCCGAGCAGGTCCGACTGTTCGAGCGGTTCCGTCGTGTCCCGAATGCCGGCGGGCGCTCGCACGAAGGCGCGGGCATCGGCCTCGCGCTTGTCGCCGAACTCACCGCTCTGCACGGGGGCAGTGTCACCGTGCAGAGCGCGCCGGGAGCTGGTAGCACCTTCACCGTCCGGCTACCGTTCGGTCACGCGCACCTGCCTACCGACAGCGTTGTCCCCGCTGGCCACGGTGACCGAACGTCCACGCCTCCAGGTGCTCTCACGGAATCCGCGGATGGGCTTCTCGCCGAGGCGATGCGGTGGTCCAACCGGCCGCAACCCGACGCCGGGGACAGAAGCCGCGACACCGGGGGCAGTGCGCACGGGGCAGACCGACCCATGCACGCTGCTGCCGTGCGCCCACCTCCAGACAGCGATGACGGCCGGGCGCGGGTACTGGTCGTGGACGACAATGCCGACATGCGTGACTACCTCGTCACGCTGCTGTCCGACGACTACGACGTGACGGCAGCGGCCGACGGGGCCGCGGCGCTCCGCCGAATCCGGAGCATTCCGCCGGACCTGGTACTCACCGACATGATGATGCCGGGGGTGGACGGCTTCGCGCTGCTCGCCGCCATCCGTGCGGACGCCTCGACCGCGCATCTGCCGGTAGTCGCGCTGTCGGCGCGCGCAGGAGAGGATGCCGCGGTCACCGGACTTGAGGCAGGGGCCGATGACTACCTGACCAAACCGTTCTCGATCGCGGAGCTGCGAGCGCGGGTGCGGGCAAACCTGGAGCTGGAGCGGGCACGCCGGGTGGGCGCGCACTATCTGCACCTTCTCGACGACTTCCCACTGCTGATCTGGCGGTCCGGCACGGACGGCGGATGCGACTACTTCAACAACACATGGCTTTCGTTTACCGGTCGCACAGTCGAGCAGGAGCTGGGACACGCCTGGACGGACGGTGTGCACCCGGAGGATCTCGACCGTTGTGTCAACGTCTACCGCGAGGCCTTCGACGACCGCAAGCCCTTCGAAACGGAGTATCGGCTGCGCCACTCGGACGGCGATTTCCGATGGATACTTGATGTCGGCCGTCCCATCTTCGACCTGGCGGGCCGCTTCACCGGATACATCGGCTCGTGTCTGGACCTCACCGAGCGACGGCGGGCCGAGGAAGCGGTGCGGACCACGGCGGTGATCGAACAATCGGCTGCCCGTGAGCACCGGATCGCCGCCGAGCTCCAGCGAAGTCTTCTCCCCACCACATCCTTCGTTCACGGCACGCTGCACACCGCCGTGTACTACCGCGCCGAAGGCGAGACCGAGGTCGGCGGAGACTGGTACGACGTGATCGATCTCGGCGCCGGCCGAACCGCGCTCGTCATCGGTGACGTGATGGGCCGTGGGGTGCGCGCCGCGGCCGTCATGGGACAGCTGCGCGCGGCGGTGCGTGCCTACGCCCGCCTCGACCTGCCGCCGGCGGATCTCCTTGAGCTGCTCGACGGGGTTGTCCGCGATCTCTCCGAGGACTCGATCGTGACCTGTGTCTATGCGGTCCACGACCCGCTCGACCACTCCCTGACCTTTGCCAGCGCCGGTCACCTGCCCCCGCTGCTCATCGACCCGACCGGTGCGGTCCACCAGTTGACCGAGGGATCGGGGCCTCCCCTGGGCGCCGATCTTCCGGAATTCACCGAACAGCGGGTGGCCCTCCCCCGGGATGCCGTGCTGGTCCTCTACACCGACGGGCTGGTCGAGCAACGCGGCCGTGACATCGACGCCGGCATCGACAAGCTCTGCGGATACCTGGCCGCATCCCGCGACATCCCTCTCAACGCACTACCGGATCTGCTCGTTGACCGGATGCTCCCCGGTGACCAGGACGACGACATCGCGTTGCTGCTCGTCCAGGTCGCACCGCCGTTGGCAGCGGATGGCGCGTTGTCAGCAGATGGCACGTTGTCAGCAGATGGCGGTCAGCCCATCCTGCACATGGAGATCCCCGACAGCTGTCAGGGTGTACGGGAGGCCCGCCGGGCTGCTGCCGCGGCGCTGGAATCCTGGCGGATCCCATCGGGGCGTGCCGCCGACGTCGTTCTTGCGGTCAGCGAGCTCGTCACCAACGCCATCCTGTACGGGAAACCGCCCATGGACCTGAGGTTACGACCGGCCGGAGGCGAACTGGTTCTCGACGTCCGCGACGGTAGTGCCACCTTGCCACGGCGGCGGCGAGCGACCGCAGACGACGAGCACGGCCGCGGTGTACATCTCGTCTCGTTGATCGCGGATCGCTGGGGAGCGCGAACCACCGACAGCGGCAAGTCCGTCTGGTGCACCTTCATGATCGGCCGCCCGTAGAGCCTGCACTCGCAGCCCGGGTAATGATCGGCGCTCGGCCCGGGTGATGATCTACCTTTGATCCGGGTGATGATCGGCGCGAGTTTGTCACTGTGTACGCTTTTTGGCTGGAAAGGCGTACCTGATGACAAACTCGCGCCGATCTTGCCGCTGGTCGCGGCACGATTCAGTCGTGAGCTACAGCCGGAGCCAGCCGCACCCGCACCCGCAGCCGCATGCACCGGCCACCGGCCACCGGCCACCGGCCACCGGCCGCGCCAAGGGAACCGCCTGAATCAACGCCCGGCGCTGTCCCCGTCGGCGAGGCTGACATGTGCCGCGATCAGACGCCATCCATTGCTGTCGTGGACCCAGGTGCGGGTGTAACGGACCCGGGCGACGAACGGCTCGCCGTCCATGATCCCTTCCAGGGTGCCGAGGAACCAGGTCACTCCGGTGTCCCCGACCACCAGCACCGCGAGGTCCTCCTCATCGACGCGCGTCATCGCCTGCCCGCCTGATCCGTGGACGTGCAGATCGTCCTGCTTGGTGTAATGCCTGCCGTCCGGCCCGGTGAACACAAGCCGGTCGTCAATCAACCGATCCAGCGCCGCGACATCCGAGGCCAACTGTGCCCGCTGAAGACACCGTTCGGCATCACGCAGCGCCTCGGCGCCGGCCACGCCCGTACCACCGGTACCACCGGCCCCGCAGCCGGCGACATTCGGGGATGGTGGGGATCCGACACGAAGGCGGTTCCCATCCGGGTCCCGGACCTCGAACTCACGTGTGTTCCACGGAGTATTTTCGACATCGGCGTTCAGCTCCGCTGCGATCACATCGACGTTCGGTACGCGGAGATAGACCCGCGTGTCGGGTCGGGCGTCACCGCTGTGCTCGGACAGGAAGAGCCGCGCCCGGCCGCTTGCGACGCACACGAATGCGGGGATCCCGGGTTCGAAGCGGTGCTCCCACTCTTTGACGAAGCCAAGCCGCGTATACCAGGCGACGGCTCTATCGGTGTTCGTGACGTGCAGGATGGGTATCGCTTCCTCGTCCACGCCGGCAAGTGTGCCACTGTGGCCCCGGGCGGTGGCCAGAACGAAAATCGCAAGAATCTGTTGCTACCCGGCCTCAACCACCGGCGGATGTTCCGGGCGTCCCGGTGGCCATCGGGGCTGGACCCCCGCAGGTACCCGGCGTGCACTCCTGGAGCACCAACGACTTGCCCTGCGGAGACCAGCCAGGCGGCCAGGCTATGTTCGTCGATGACGACCATATCGGCCCGGCCGGCGCAAGCGGCTTGAGGGAGGGGAGCGGCAGCGGTGGGATCTGCCGAGCTGACGGTTGCGGCGTCGCGTGTGGACGGGCGACAACCCGCCTACCACTGGCCGGAGATTGGCTCCCGGCGTTGGTTGGACTGCTGCCCGGCGGACGTTCCGCCGCGCCTTGGGTACTTACCGCAGGTGATGGTGCGCTCGGCGACGCCGTCACTTCGTCGGCGGTCGAGCCTGCCACGGGCGAGGGAACAGAAACCGTCGAGAGCACGGAGGGCGTCGGCACAGGCATGGGTACATGCGCCGCCGTCGAGTGTCGTGAACACGCAGCGATCGCAACCAGTGCGCTCACCGTCATCAACCCAACACGAATGACCATCTTCATTCCGCTGGGCACCCGATCCTTGGGCTGCCAGAGCAGTCGACCGTAAAACATAAAAATCAGCATAAAACCTTCTAGGCCTATCCGAACATGAACATTCTGGAAAGATCGCTACTTTTACCCAACAGATACGCAACAGATCTACCGATTAATTACCAGCGGAGCTCGGCCATCGCCGCACGCACAAACGTTCCGAAGAAAGCAGCGTGGAGCATGTGCGACCCTCCACCGAACCTGGGGCGGTTCATGCCCACGATCATGCCAGAATAACCTAAAGAACCCGGAACGGTTCAACCAGAACGATTCGCTTCCCTAAACTGCGCAAAAAGAGACTCGCCTCGGTCGTTGATCTCGAACACAGAGGCAACCGGACGCAAAGCCGGATCAAACATTTCAAGCATCTGGCGGACCTCCACCATTGGTATGCCAAGCGCTTCATTCAAGACGCGCATCAAATTAAATGGAGTTAACACAAAGGAGTCGTCTCGCCGCAGGGCCTCGACGATATCTATGAATGTCCGCCCTGTCGAAACCATGCGACGAATAGTGCCGACCATACTCGGCAACTCGATCACCTACCTGGTAAATAGAACCTGCACGTTTGTATAGCGCCCCAGATCACCAGTCGCCTTCACAACCCGCACGCCAGTAAATCCGTATCGGGCCGCCATTCTTCCCGTAAAGGTACTAGCGGCCGCATCCTCTAGATTCATACCACTTCCGACCATTTCATTAAATGTGTTCAAGTTACTTGGCATAGCTGAAACCCATTTACCCTCAATCGCAACAATATTGTCCGCCCCGAAATGATTCATGACATCAGCAAACATCTGGGCACCGCTGGGCGTCGTTGGCCCTTTTTCGATGGCCAAACTCAACACTCCGTTGTCAATACTAGCCATCACGCCACCTTGCGACCCACCATAAAAGTTCGAGTACTCGCCAGAAATATTCTGCGGCGAATTCAGTCCATTATAGCCATCTGCGTCGTCGGGGAAGGTCGGCGGGGCGGGAGGCTTACCGCCACCGGATCAGGTCCGGGCTCGTCCGACACACAAGTCGTCGCCAGCGGTGACCGGCCCCCCGCCGAGGCACAGCTACCATCCGTCTCCTGCCCGGACGCCCCATCCCCCGACCGCAACGAATCCGCGCAGACACCCGGCCCACAGTCCTCACGCTCCAACGGCGTCCCCGCTGGCGCCTGCTGCTTCAACTGCGGCAGCGGCATAGCCGGAATCGACCGCTTCAACGACAGACCCGCGTTCGTACTCGCCCTACCCTTGACACCACCATGGCCACCACCACCGCCGCTCGGTGGCCCTCCCGTGCCCACCCAAAGAGACGCGGGACATCCGCGAGACCCGGACGTCACCCTACGAATTCAATGTCAGTAAGTTTTGGGAAGTGCGCTTCGGCCACACCCTCACCCTGAACCCCGCCGCCTAATCCAGCCCTCACCTCACCCACAGTCACCAATCAGCGGCCACGGCACCGGGTGGGCCGCAGCCTGCCCACGTTCCGACCGACTTTTCCGATCAGTTCATCGGTCCAGATCATCAAGATATTTAAGAACAGCACGCAGCAACTCCAGGTTAATCTCCCTCGATGTCGGCAACAAGAAACTTTCCCCCGTATCCGTGAGGCGGACTTCGCATACTATTTCCTGCGGAACCCCCGACACCAGATTTCGACATTCAATATACTCATCCTCTTCATGAATGCTAATAAATAAGAAGATTCGATAGCTATCACCACCGATTACAACATCTGTCATCTTGTCAAAACCCTTCAAATGTCAATCTTCCGCCTCGCATACTCCAACGTAAACTCCATCCACTTGGATCCCAAAATTCACGCAAACTTCCTCTATAGTGAACAGAAGCAGGTTTCACCTTTTCAATTGCTTCCGGGTTCCGAAGTAGATCCATCGCCATCCTATTGCCGACCATTGCACGTTCCGCGTCGGATGCGAGACTCGAAAAGACGCTCGAATGCACCGCCCCACGAGAAGAATCTGCATGTTTCTGAAACGAGCGACCAGCGTTACTCTGACCGCGGATAATATTTCCGTCCGCATCAACTCTAGCCTTTCCATAGGGGGCTTATGCGCCATCATATAGCTGATCGGCCGAGTATTTACCAATGTCATCGTCGTCTGGGTTGGTGGGTGAATCGGGGAAGGTGGGCGGGGCGGGAGGCTTACCGGCCACCGGGTAGATGGCCCTTGCCACCAGCAGCCGGATCAGCTGCGGGCTCGGCAGGTGGGCAGAGAGTCGCCAACGGCGACGGAACCATCGGCAAGGCGCACCTACCGTTCGTGCCCTGCCCGGACGCCCCGTCCCCCCGCGGCAACGAATCCGCACAGGTCCCCGGCACACAGTCCTCAAGGTCCAACGGCTTGCCCGCCAGCGGCAGCGGCGGCAACGGCGGAACCGGCGGCCGTGGCATCACCTACGACGGCCGACTCGTCCTCGACACGACCCGGCAACGGCATGCGACGACGAACCGGCAGGCATCGCCGGCGACGAACCGCCACCGCCCGCCCCGGCGACATCCAGATTCGGCGAAAACTCAGCCGGCACAAGACCCGGGAACCAGGGTCCGCAGACACCCCGGATGTCAACGGCAGACCCGCACTGTCCCGAGAAACAAACCCACCCGTCCCCCGGGGTATACCAACGCGCCTCCGCCGACACCTTCGCCGTCGTCGGATCCGTCCACGACCCCTGAAACCCCACCCGCACATTCGCACTACCCGCCGTCGTCGGAACCCCGAACGGATCAAACGCCTTCTGATCGGTCAGACCGGCACCGTTCGTGGTGAGCGCCGCCACCACATCCCCATGCGGGTCGGCCAGCGGCACCCAGTTACCCCCCGGCGTGCCCAGGCCGATCAGATTCCCATCCGGATCCCGGGCATACGTCGACGTACCATCGCCGACCGGCTCCTTCTCCACCCCCGCATAACCCAGCGTGGTGCTGTTACGGACCGCGAGCCGATCCCACCCGTCATACCCGTACGTCGTCGTCCCCGACGTACTGTCCGACACCAACCGATCAAACCCGTCAAACGTGGTGGTCGCGGTAGTACCGCCGGCGGTGCGGGTCGCCCCGTCCCCCGCGCCGTATAGGTATACGTCGCCGTCCCATCAGAGGTCAGCCGGTTGCGCTCATCGAACGTCGCCGCCGTCCCACCCGCCGACGTCCGGTTCCCCGCCCCATCCCAGCCGTAGCTCGTCGTGACGTTCGCCGGACTCGTCCAGTTGGTCAGCCGATCCGCCCGGTCATAGCCGAAGCTCTGACTCCCCGACCCCGGCAACCCGGCCGGACTCAACGTTTCGGTCAGCCGATTGTCGTTGGCGTCGTAACTGTAGGTTGCCGCCCGCAACGTCCCACCCGGCCCGGTCACCGTGTCGCTGGTGGTCGGCCCAGACTGTCATAACCAAACGACCGAACCGCCCCACCCGACGCGTAGGTCACCGCGGTCAACTGGTCGGCGTCGTCATAGGCCAACGACCGGGTCCCACCAGTGGCCGCACCCGTCGTCGACGTCAGATCATCCCGGGCGTTGTACCCGAACGACGAGGTGCCCGCCCCGTCGGTGCGACTGGTCATCCGACCCGACACGTCATAACCGAACGTGGAACTCCCCGCCGGCCCGGAGCTGCCGACCGGCAGATCCCGATCGTTATAGGTGACGCTCTGGGTGCCCGAAGGATGGCTCACCGACGCGACCCGACCCACCAGGTCATACCCCAGCGTCCGCGACGCCGCCGCCGCCGCACCCCCACCGGAACCGGACTCGGCGGTCAACCGACCCAACGCAGGTCAGGCCACGTACCGCATTCCGGTAGCCTGAATTCTCTTTAGTAACAGCAAAAGTCGAGGATCAAGGAAAATCGCGAAGATCAAGCTTCATGAACGGTCACTACAATATTTTCCGGATTAGGCAATGAAGCTGGCATCTCATCACCATACCATGCATACTCAAGTGCCGATAAATATCCTATCTCAACCCAAATGAGGATTTCACCAACAAGTTGACCATTGCTCGTCACGACCGCAGCATCTACAGGAATAACCCCCGACGCTAAATAGGATCTTGGAGCATCGCTAAAAACACGAAAATCCACACTGATCGAACCAGGCGACCAGAGCGCAACAACTCTGACACGGCAAAGTTGTGCGCGAAGTTGCGCAACACCCGGATAATTTACCGCCAGGATCCGCTCCAGTAGCGCATGTTCCGCAGAGTTCAAAGGGCGTTGATCGACAGGAATCGGCATTTCATATCACCCCAACCGAACTCGTAACGAGAACATCACGACCGACAATTTTACTCAGGAGAAACTAATCTGGACTTTCGCGGTTTTCATGATTTGTTTGGCGCCTGACGGTCGACGGATAATCGAATGTCAGGTTCTGCACACACCCCGGTCGTATCCGTGACCGTGACGGCGGACGGACATGCGACAGCAGGTAGACGGAGAGAGCATCAACGCTGCCAAAAGAACCGCTCACAAGGAGTGGACGGCGATGCTCCCGAACCCGACCCTACCGCCGTCGCTGGTAGTCCTGCTATCCCACCTACAGCCGTGTTTCACCGCACCGAGTTTCACCACGTTCACCGCCCTGGTGTACGGCCTGCTGGCGCAGACACGGGAACGAACGGTCTGCGGCATGCCCATGGGCGCCGGCCTGTCCCGGGTCTGGCCCCATCACCCGGCCCACCGGTTCTTCTCCCACGCCGTCTGGTCCCCCGACCAGCTCGGCCTGGCCCTGGCCCGCCTCGTCGTCACCCTCCTGGTACCGACCGGCGCCGTGACGGTAGCCGTCGATGACACCTTGTTCCACCGATCCGGAAAGGAAGTCTGGGCGGCCGGCTGGTTCCACGACGGCTCCGCGCCCAGCCGGGACAAGGTCGGCTACGGAAACACCTGGGTGCTCCTCGGGATCGTGGTGCGACTCCCGATGCTCGACCGGCCGCTGTGCCTACCCGTCCTCGCCCGCCTCGTCCGGAAGAACACCATGTCTCCCATCCCGGCTGCGGCTGGCCCGCCAAATGGTCACCACGCTCGCCACGGCCCTCCCCGACCGCAGCCTGCACGTGGTCGCCGACGCCACCTACGCCGGTAAGGAGCTCCGTGCCCTACCCGCCCAGGTGACCTGGACGACCCGGCTGCGGGTGGATGCCGCCCTGTACGACCTGGCCCCACCGCGCACCGGCCGCCGTGGCCGGCCCCAGTCCAAAGGGCAGCGGCTGTCGAGCCTGACCGCGCTACGCCGCACAGGTGTCGTTCACCCCGCTGCCGGTGCACCGGTACGGGAAGACCGCCACCGTCCACATCGCCACCGTGCGCCGCCTGTGGTACGGCACGTTCGGCCCGCAACCGGTCACCGTCATCCTGCTGCGCGAGACCACCACCCCCACCCGCGGCGGGTATGACACCGCGCTGGTCACCACCGACGCCCTCACCCGACCGGCTGGAGATCATTCACCGGTATGCCGCTCGCTGGTCGATCGAAGTCATGATCGAAGATGCGAAGCAGCTCATCGGAGTGGGACAGGCCCGCAACCGGCTCGCTCACGCCGTCGAGCGCACCGTCCCCCGTTCGGCCTGACCTGCCAGACCCTCACCATGCTGTGGTATGCCACCGTCGGTCACACCCCCACCGACGTCGCCGACCACCGCGACCAGGCCCCCTGATACACCACCAAGGCCAACCCCTCCACCGCCGACATGATCGGCAAGCTGCGCCGGATACTGATCGCCACCAAATATCAGGTCCCTCGCCCCGACCAGCCGACCCCCGAGGAAATCCACACCATCCGCCTGGCGTGAGAGCTCAACGCAACGTAACAACGAAAGTCGAGTTATTGGGCGCAATACGATTGCCAGCCGCGTTCACGATTACGCAAATTATTCCCAGTACTTGCCACCGAATGCTTGAATATATCTATTCAGAAAGTCAGCCATAGTAGACCCTACGGCATACCAATCAGGTCGATCGTCAAACGGAAGAGCAACAAGGATACGCTGTTCTCCGACCTTCGATGGCGCGAAAACCAAGAGCTCCAAGTCGCCGAGGAACTCACCGATCACTATATCGCCTGCTCTATATGAATTCGGACGCCGCGCACGTTCCTCAGTCGTTCGTCGGGCACATGCAGAAGGAGACAACAAAACAAGCCCCCACTGACCGTAATCAATATCTTCGAATAGACGTGATTCCCGGCTACTGAGCTTTAATCCGCGAAGTCGTGTGGGCGGGCGATGATCGTTTGCTGTGTGGTGATCATTGGGTGGGAGGTGGGAGGTTCGGGTAGCCGGCTGGTATGAGGTATGCGACGGGTGGCGGGTTGACCGCCGGGGAACGGGATCGTCGGGAACAGGTCCGGATGGCCGCGGCCGAGCGGTTCGCTCGGGGTGAGTCGGTCGGGCAGGTCGCCGCGGGGCTGCGGGTCG
>NZ_CAUVXP010000140.1:0-15335 GCF_963555955.1 Protofrankia sp. Cas3 | reverse complement strand
CGTTCACCCTGAAGGTTTCCATCCCCGGCGGGGGCGGCAGCGTGACCGGGAACGGGGGAATCGACTGCCCATCGGGGTGCACCGCCCCTTACGCCGCCGGTACGCAGGTGACGCTGACGGCCCACATCAACGGGGGCGATTTCGACGGTTGGTCGGGTGTGCCGGGTTGTTCGGGGGGCTTGACGTGCACGGTGACGATGGACAAGTCGTACGACGTCACGGCCCAGTTCACCGAGCAGGTGACGGTTACCGTCAACGGGAACGGCAGCGTGTCCGCGGACGGGGGGAGCTTCTGCAACGGGGGTCAATGTAGCCGCGAATATAACGCTGGTACGCAGGTGACGCTGACGGCTGCGGCGGCATCTGGTTCGGCGTTCAGCGGCTGGTCGGGCGACTGCACCGGGACCGGCGCATGCACGGTCACCCTGAACCAGCCGCGGAACGTCACGGCAACGTTCGCCCAGCAGGACCAGCCGCCGACGGCCAAGCTTACCTGGAGCTACTACAAGAACAATCCAGCGGGTAACGGGTACGATCCTGTCGATGCCCTTCTTGACGCATCGGGATCTTCGGACACCGACTCGACGCCGATCCGGGACTACAGTTTCGATTTCGGCGATGGCAGCCCCCGGACGACACCACAGGCTGATCCGCGGGTGACCCACACTTATCATAATGACGGCACTAAAAAATACGCTACATATTATGCGACGGTGTACGTCACTGATACTGCCGGGAAGACCAGTTCGGCGCAGGTATCTATTACGGTGATTTGCTGTTGATCGTTCTTCCGGATAAGGGCATGCGGTGACGATGATGGCGCGATCGGGACGTCACGGTCCTGCGGGAGTGGCCCGCCGGAGCCGGGGGCGGGCGGCCCGCTGGGTGCCGGTGGCGTTGGCCGGCGTTGTTGTGCTCGGTGCGTTGGTGGCTGCCGGTTGGTTGGGGGATGTTCCGGCGCGGTCGGTGGCGTTGGATGACGGGTCGGCGTGGTTGGTGTCCTCGGTGGGTCAGGCGGCGTTGGTGGACGGGTCGTCCGCGCAGGTGGTGGCCCAGGTGACGGTGCCTTCCGCGGGGTCGGGGGCGCTGGCCGCGACCCAGTCGGGGGCGGATGCCTACGTGTCGAACACGGCGGACGGGAGCGTGCGGCGGGTCGACGGTGCCACGTTCGGCGTGTCGGGCGGCGTCCGGTTCGCCAATCCGGGTGAGCCGCTCGCCGTCTATGCCGGGCGGCAGGCGGTGTTCGCGATCGGGGAGCGGACCGGTTCGGTGAGCACGGCTGATCCACGGACGTTGCGGAAGCTGCGGGACGATCAGTCGTTGGCGGCGCGGATACCGGCGGGCGGTGCGCTGGTCGATGGTGCGGGCCGGCTGTGGGTGGTCGACGGTGATACCGGGAAGATCGTCCGGCTGGATGCCGCCGGTCGCCATGATGTGTCGGGGTCGGTTGATCCGGCTCGTTCTACGCTGGTGCCGATCGGTGACCGGGTGGCGGTGGTTGACCTCGGGATGCGGACGGTCCGCACGCTCGGCGATGGCGGCGTTTCCGCTCCGGTGGCGTGCGTGGATGCCCGGGCGGGGGACAACACGGTTCGGGTGGCCGGGTCAGCCGCGGGCGACCATGTGTATGCGGTGTCTGGCCAGCGGGGCGTGCTGCTGGTGTCGAATCTGTCGCAGAACTCCTGCGAGAATACCGTTATCGACCTGAAAATGGCGGGCAATGAATTGGGGGCGCCGCGGGAGGCGGCAGGGAAGGTGTTCGTCCCGAATCTGACCACGGGTCAGGTGAGCGTGGTCGATATCGCCAGTCGGAGTGTGGCCACCAAGAAGGTGTTGGATCCGCCGGCGCGGTTCGAACTGGTGCCGCAGGGCTCGTTCGTATTCTACAACGATCCGGCGACCGCCAGAGCGGGAGTCATCCGGCTGGACGGGTCGGTTCGGGAGATCCGCAAGTACGACTCCAGGAATCCGGGCGCGGGTGTGGTTCCAAGCGCCGGTTCGGGGAACCAGACGGCACCCACGCCCATCCAGCCGCCTGTTACGCCACGGCCGACGGCGTCGCCGACTGGTCAGCCGCCCAAGGGGGATGTGCAGATCCAGGTGTCGGCGACCGAGGTCATCGTCAATCAGCCGGTGGCGCTGCGGGTGGTCGCGACGAACGGCGGCATCGTCGCTTCCGTGACATGGACGTTCGGCGATGATGCGCCGGCCTCCGGCGTTCAGGTCAGTCATTCCTGGCCGAAGCCCGGTGTCTACACCGTGCAGGCGTTGACCCGGCTCGCCGACGGCCGCCAGGCCACCCCCACCGCCACGATCACCGTGGTCGCCGACACGCAACCGGTGGTCCCACCGACGCCACATCCCACGGACAGTCCCGAGGGACCGCCCGTCACTCCGACCCGTACCGCCACCCCGACTCCGACTCCGACGCCCACCCCCACGCCAACCACCACACCCACACCGACCCCATCGCAGACGCCCGCGCCTGGAAAGCCGGTCGTATCTGTGGCGCTGGTCGGCAACGGCCCGAAGACAACCGCAACCGTGACCGCGGCCACCACCGGCGGGCTGACAGCCACGGTCACCCTCACCGTCACCCCACTCAATGCAGGGGAAACCGTCACACCCAGCGGACCCAGCAGCTACACCGGACCCGTCAGTTATTCCGCCACCCTCACTACCTGCGGCCCGCGTACTTATACGGTGACTGCCACCGGCCCCGGCGGACAGACGACGTCCACCGTCTCCTTCGGCAAATGCCCACCCCCCGACCGTCCTGGACAGCCCTATACCGAAAGCTACGTTCGTAATCCCGACGGCACCAGTACTGTTCGACTGCACTGGTCTCCGCCCGACTCAGTGCAGGGCGAAACCGTGGCAGACTATGTGGTGAGCTATTATGACGTTTTCGGCAACGTGGTTGGACGTCACGTCACCACACAGACCACGGACACATTCGACGCGCAACCTGGCTGCCCCGCGGGCGCGAATGCAGCTCACACGGAATGGACTGTGGTCGCGCGTAACTCCAGCGGTTCTGGGCCGCCAAGCGACGCTGATGAGGATAACCGCTGCCGGCCACAGTAGGAACAACGGCCTGCGCAGTGGGGCGCTGATCCAGACCGTGCGGCTGACACGTAGGTGATTCCCCGGGGCTGCGATCAACGAGGAGGGTCGGATGCGGGAGGCGTCGATACGGTCGCAGAGCCCGTCAGGGCGCCATGAACCGGCGCGTCCGGGCGGCGTGCGTCCGCAGCCCGCTCTTCCCGTCGCCGAGGCGCTCCTGCGCGTGCAGCGATCCGCCGGGAACACCGCCGCCACCCTGCTCATACAGCGCAACTGGACCCAGGACCACTCCGACGAGGTCGCCAGGCAGATGAACGGGTCCGACTGGAACCGTGATGGAGGCCCCTGGTGGTTACTGAACGGACACAACCCTGAGGGCCTCGTGGCCATCCTGCGTCGGATGGGCGCTGCTGCCCGAGGCCGACTGGCCGCGCATCCCGTTGACGGAGCCAGGTACGACAAGCCCCGGCTCGATCTTGCTATGACGCTTGCGGCGCGGAGCACGACGAGCGTGGGCCAGGTGAGCGGCATGGACGCCATCCGCAATGCGATCGCCAAAAAGATCACATTCGCGGACTGTTGGGCGACGCTGCTCCGGATGTCCTCCGTGACGCGGATCGCGTTGTACCGGCAGATGACGGGTGCTGAACGCCAGGAACTGCTCGAAAATGTCGACGCCGCACCGACAAGGGAACAGCCGAGGCTGGAAGGGGAACTCGCCGGTCTGGTCGGGCCAAAGGCGGAAGACCTGCTGCTGGAGTTCACACCCGACGCCGGTGAGATCACCGAGATCATCAATGGGAGTCCCAGGCGCCAGCCAATGGGCGAAATCCGGGTTCTGCTGAAAGGCGCGCCGGTGATGTCCGTACCGGCCCGCGGCGGCCCATGGCAGCCGCATCCGGATCCAGACAACCCCGGCCACACCTTCAACCCGACCACGTCCGGTGACCACACGCTCAGCTCAGGGCGGGCCATCGTGACGACGTCGTGGTCCTTTTCGCAGCTCGCAAATGGAACCCCGATCCGCGACACGGGCAGCGATATCGAGTTCCAGCGCGGCGGAAAGTGGACATCCGTACAGAAACTGAGCGAACCGCTCGACCGGCAGGAGATTCTCAAATTATCGACCGAAGCTCTTATAACAAGGGACCTGAGGCAGAACAAGCTGACCCCTGTCCAGGCTGAAAACGAGCGTCGGATGTTGACCAACACCGGCAGGGTCCGACCGTTGCCACCCGAGTGGATGATCAACGATTTCGGCAAGGAAGGCTTCCGCATCGACGGTACCGGGGGTGACATCATCCACACCACTCCAACCACCGATGACGCCAATGCCACCCTCGTGCCGGGGGCCCTGAAGTTCTCGCATGGTTGCGTGCACATCCTCGCCCAGGACCGGCAGCGACTCATCGAGAAGGGCTTCCTGCGTGGGGGCGTCCGCATCCGTGTCCACCCGTATGATCCCACACGCATCAATCAATGGGGCCCGCCACCGTAGGCACTTCCATCCCAGGCACTGAAAGATGGCACATAGAAATCGCCGGATCGGCGGCGATCATTGACGCGCCTGTGCCGTGATCGGCGTGAGTTTGTTGGTAGGTACGCTTTTCGGCCCGCTGGGCGTACACAGCAACAAACTAACGCCGATCTTGCAATGGCAGACGCATGGTCGCCGTTCGGCGGAGCTGCGCCACACTCCGGCGAGTCACCCATGGTTATCTGATCAGCGATCAGTCGTCACGGCCTGTCGCTGTGAGCAGGCCTTCGTAGGTGCGGCGGCGTGGCGGCGTGGCGGGTGGGCTGCGAGCCGATTTTCGCTGAGCCGGCGTGGCTGATGGTTGCGCTACAAGGCGGCAAGATGCACAGCAACCCAAGAACGGAGTCGCTGCACGATCATCGGATGGGTCTCGAGTGTTTCGATGCGGTCGCGGAGAATTTCCGGATCGACGAGTCGTTCGTGAACCAGGGCGTCGGCGAACGCGAAGTCCTTCGTTCGTCCGGCTACCAGCTTGGACACCACGCAGTCATGGGGGTCCAGGCAGTGTCCTCGTCCCGGTGCTGTATTCGGCGTTTCCACGATGATTATGCGTTCACGCCATCCTTCGGACAGTACGGCTGTTGAGACGCTGACGCCTTGGGCGTATTAGCCGAATGTTTCATGAAAGGGTGAAAGTTCGCCGATCGCACCGTCGACCAGATCCGCCTTCGCCTCGTCGACATCGTCGACATCGTCGAAGAAGGCGATGTCGACCTCGATCGATGCTGTCGCTTCTTCCGGCAGTCAGTCCTCGGGAATGGCCCCGAGAACCGACTGGCTGCCGATGACGAGAATCTCGGGATCAGCGGCGATACTTGGCGCCGCCCTGAGTACGTGCTCGAGCTGTTCGCGTCTCACGCGGTGCGCTCGCGGTGCCACCAGGAACGGAATGCGGCCAGGGCCGCCTGTCGCTCCTGCTCGGACAGCACACCGGCGAACGGCGAGTTCTGCCGAAGCTCAACAGCCTGTGGCGACCGCGACACCAGCACGTCGAAGACGGCCTCGGTCCCCGCGTCCAGCGCTGCCTGCCACTGGCCGAGCCAGCGTGCCGCCATGCCGGTCGGATGTATCCGCTGTAGTTTCTCCAGATTCGCTCGCGCTTTGTTCAAGGTCCCGTCGGGGTCGAGCACCAATCGGCCCGCCACTGCGCGGTGCAACCACAACCCGCGTGCCTGGTCACGGGTCAGCGTGCCGCCGGCGAAGGCCTCGACGTCGGTACGGCGAAGTCGCCGATGGCTGCCCACCGTCTCGAACGGCACCATCCCGCGTCGACATAGATCAACCACGTGTTGACGGGACGTACCCAGCAGCATCGCGGCCTGCCCGGTGGTCAGCCACGCCTGTCCGACCGTCATCACGCTCACAGCAACAATGATCTTTGTTATCCCCAAAAAACGCAAACTGATCGCGGCGGTCACGGCCCAGGGCGGCAGGATTTTCGACCCGCCTGTGCCATGATCGGCGCTAGTTTGTTGGTAGGTACGCTTTTCGGCCCGCTGGGCGTACACAGCAACAAACAAACGCCGATCATGCAATGGAGTCGATCATGCAATGGTAGTGATCGTGTAATGGTAGGCGTTCGGGGTAGGCGTTCAACGTGCTCTCAGGAGCATGTTCCACAGGGTCAGACCAGGGCCGAAGGCCATCGCCAGCACGGGGTCCCCGGGGCGCAGCTGCGCGTTCCGCCGAAGCTGCTGGAGAACCAGCGGCACAGTCGCCGACGAACAGTTGCCGCGGGTGTCGAGGATCTCGTGGCTCGCGGCGGTCTGGTCGGCGCGTAACCCGAGTTTCTCCGCCACCACGTTCACGATGCGTGGTCCGCCGGGGTGTATCGCCCATCCGGCGACGTCGTCGACGTCGAGCCCGTGTCGGCCCAGGAGTTCCCCGGCGGCCTTCTCGACATGCCGCGCCAGCACGTCGGGCACCTTTGCAGACAGGCCCATCCGGAAGCCGTGGTCGGTGACCGTCCAGGTCATCAGGGACGCCGATGACGGGTCGGTGACGGACTCGGTGTCGATGACCTCCAGGCCTCCGTTGACATCCCCTCCGCTGGCATCCGGTTCCAGGACCACGGCGCAGGCCGCGTCCCCGAACAGCGCGTGCGCGACGATCTGCTCGACATCGCGCTCAGCCCCGGGACCGAACGGCTGTACGTGCAGCGACGGCAGCTCGACGCACAGGACCACCGCGGGTCGTCCCCGCGCACGCACGTAGTCGGTGGCCGTCGACAGCGCCGGCAGCGCCGCGTAGCAGCCCATGTGGCCGATGAAGAGCCGCTGGGTGGTGGGCGGCATCCCCAGCTCGGCGGCCAGCGCGATGTCGAGGCCAGGGGTTGCATAGCCGGTGCACGAGACGACGACGAACAGTCCGACGTCGGCGGGATGCAGGCCGGCGTCGGTGAGCGCGTTGCGCACCGCCTCCCGGCCCAGCGGATGGGCCGCGCTGACATACCGGCGCATCCGGGTGCCGGTGGTCCATTCGCTTGCGTCCTCGACCCGGGGATCCACCACACCGTGACGGGTGCTCACGCCGCAACCGAGAAAAATCCGCTGGGCGGTCCGATTGTTATTGTAACGGTGAGCGAACACTTCGTCCCACAGTGCCTGCTGGCCCATCGGCGGCGGGAACGCGGCACCCTGCCCGGTCAGCACCGCCGTGTGCATCCGGTTGGTGGTCGTGATTTTCGGTACGGGGTGCGGCCGTTGTCGAGGTGGCCGGGCCGTTCGAAGGAGCTGCGCTGACGGTTCCGGCCCGATGATGGTGCCCGGGTTCGTTCGTGTCTGGCTGGACATCCGGCTTTACCCCTCCGTACACCGAGCACAAGGTAGAGGTTCTACGTGTCCTTTTCATAATGAGTATCGGCCGTCGGATGATGTTCGCCTGTTGGCGATTTCGTTGTGTCTGATACAAGTCACCGTCCGGCATCGATTTCAGTCGGGCCGGGGCTTGACATTCGAACCGGTTGCGACCGGCTGGTGGTTCCGGGCTGTTGCGCTGGAAGCCGGTGTTTTCAGACCAGGTTGGGTCCGGCCGCCACCAGCAGCCCCACATCGGCGAGCGCGACCACGAGGATGACGCGAAAAGCCCCACGTCCGACCGGTGGTGGATTCCCCCGGTTGGATTCGTTCACCAGGACCGCGACGACGGCGACACCGGTCACGGCGAGCCCCGCGATCGCCGTCGGACCGACCGATCCCGGGCCGAAAGCGATCACCACGGACGCGGCCGCGAGCAGTGTCACGGCCAGCCACAACGACCAGCGCGCCCCGACCCGGTGCGGCACACCGCGCACGCCGGCACGCAGGTCGTCGTCGAGGTCGGGCAGAACGTTGGCGAAGTGCCCCCCGCAGCCCAGCAGGGCGCCGGCCAGCAGCAGCCACCAGGCAGGCATGGGATGGCCGGGTAGGCCCAGGACGATGAAGGCGGGCAGCAGCGCATAGGCGATGGCGAACGGAATCAGCGACGCGGCCGTGCCCTTCACCCCCATGTTGTACAGCCAGGCCAGCGCGACCGCGATCAGGTGCGCGGTGGCCGCCCGCCACCCGGACAGCAGGGAGAGGGGTACGCACGCCACCAGGGTGACCACCGCGGCGAGGCCCACCGTCCGGGCAGGCAGGGCGCCGAGCGCCACCGGTTTGTCGTCCCGCCCGCTGGATGCGTCCCGGACCCGGTCGAAGTAGTCGTTACTCCACCCGACCGAGAGCTGGCCGGTCCCCACGGCGAGGGCTACCGCGACGACACCGGCCACCGACCGTCCGCTGGAGGCCGCGAGCACGGTGGCGATCAGCGTGACCGCCGCGGACGGCTCGGGATGGCTGGTGCGTGCGAGGTCGCCCGCGAGGTCGCGGACGACGGCGTGACTCATCGCGTTACTCATGATGACGAGGTCTTTTTTCTCATCGACAGCGGGCCCCGCCGAGTGGACACCTTGGGATCGAGACGCCGTAGTAACAGGGCGCAGGCACCCACCGCCAGACACCCGACACCGACACCCGCCACGATGTCGGTGATGTAGACGTGACCGGCATGCACCCACAGCGGATCGACCGGGCCCCGGGAGAAGGGGGCGTCGCCGAGTTTCACCACGTCATTGAGGTCGGCCGAGGATGCGATCGCCGCGTAGCCCCAGCGGGCCGGCATGAGATAGCTGAGCTGTTGCAGACCCAGTTTGCCTTCCAGCGGTACGAGCCCGCCGCTGAAAACGACCTGCGACATGGTGGTCATCACCAGCAGCGGCATGGTCTTGTCCGCATTGTCGACCCAGGCGGAAATCGCCAGGCCGAGCATTGCCGACGATATAGAGATCATGGTCACCGCCAGGATGACCTCCAGCATGGGCACGCTGAGCGCGACCGCCTGGCGCGGTGTGCGGTTGGTCATTCCTATCATCGTGAAGACGATGCTCTGCAGCGTGGTGATGATGACGAGGACGACGACCTTCGACCCGAGGTATGCCGTGATCGAGAGGCCGATGGCCCGCTCTCGCCGGTAGATCGCCTTCTCCTTGACGATCTCCCGGATCGAGTTCGCCATTCCCATGAAGCACGCGCAGAGCACAACCACGAGGAGCAGCATCTGCGCATCGACGTTCGGTATGCCGTTGGGCAGCGGGTCCAGGCGGTGCGGCGCCGGTCCGACCCGGGGGAGTATGCCCAGCAGGAACGGAAATGCCACGATCAGCCAGAGGTAGGAGCGGTCCGAGGTGATGACGCTCAGCTGGCGGCGGCTCAGCGTCGCTATCTGGGAGAAAAGGGACTGTTGCCGTGCGCTCGGCAGCGCCGTCGGTATCGGGCGCGCGGGCGGTGCCGTGACGGACGCCGGGACGAAGTATTCGGAGTTCCGGAACCGATCCGCCAGCTCGATAGGTGAGGCGGATTCCAACATCTGGAAGACGTCCGGCCACGAGTTCTTCCCGAGGAAGGTGAGGGCGCTTTTCGGCGGGCCGAAATAAGCGGTACGCCCGCCCTTGGCAAGCACAAGAATATAGTCACAGATATCGAGCTGTGCAACACTGTGGGTCACCACCACGATGGTTCGACCACCGTCGGCCAGCGTCCGCAGTGCGCCCATCACGTTCTGGTCCATGCCGGGGTCGAGGCCGGAGGTGGGCTCGTCCAGGAACAGGAGCGTCGGTCTGGTCAGCAGTTCCAGCGCCACACTGGTGCGTTTGCGTTGCCCACCGGACAGGTTCTGCACAGCGACATCCGCGCGCTGGTCGAGCCCCAGTTCACGGAGAACCTCGTCGACGCGTTCCCTGCGTTCGTCCTTTGTGGTGTCCGGAGGGAAGCGTAGCCGCGCGCCGTATTCCAGCGCCTTGCGGACCGTCAGCGTGGTGTGGAGAAGGTCATCCTGCGGGACATGCCCGATTCGCCGGCGTAGTTCGCTGTATTCGGCGTACATGTCCCGGCCGGCATAGCGGACGGTGCCGTCGTCGGCCGGTCGGAAACCAGTCAGCGCGTTCAGCAGGGTCGACTTGCCCGAGCCGCTGGGGCCGATGACGGCCAGCAATGCCCGCCCAGGTAGTCGGAAGCTCACGTCATGCATGATCTGCATGTCCTTGACGAAGACGTTGAGGCCGTCAGCCTCGAAGGTGACGTCCCCGGAGTCGAGATATTCGACCAGCGTGTCGCCTTCGAGCTGGAAAAGGTGATGGCCGACGGCGATGATGTCGCGTTGGGCGACGGCCTCCCGGCTGATCTTCCTGCCGTTGAGGAATGTCCCGTTTGCCGAGTCGAGATCGACGACATGTACGCCGCTCTGGCCGACGAAAATCTCGGCATGGCGTCGGGAGGCGAGCAGGTCGGCCACGACGATGTCGTTGTCCCGGGACCGCCCCATCGACATCGTCCCCCGCCGGAGCGGGTAGGTGTTGCGCCGGCCGTGTTCGCGTTCCAGCCTCGTTATACCGTTGGCCGCGGTGGTGGCCGTGGCAGTGGCGGCGGCGGCGACCGCCTGCCGGTCGCGTTCGTACTCGGGGCTGCCGCGCCAGACCGTGGACATCTCCGAGCGCGGATCGAGCTCCGGCTGTTTCGGGATGTCCGCCACGACCGGCAGCATCACGAGTTCGGGGCCGTCGAGCGCGCCGAGCCGGAGCCGTACCTCCCCTCGCACGGCGACCTGCTGGACCCGTTCTCCGTCCACCCAGGTTCCGTACGAGCTGACGTCCTTCGCGGTCCATTCAGAATCGGTGCACGTAATTTCCACGTGGCGGCGCGAAACCTGGCGGTCTAACAGCACCAGGTCGGATCCCTTCCCCCGACCCACCACAAAAGGGCGATCACCCGTTATGATCACTTCCCCTATACTGCTGACGATTCTCAGCGGCGTTGACACGCTGTTCCCCCTTCGACCGTGCGCCGCGACTCCGTGCGGGCGTGTCCGCACCGTCCGGGCCAGATGCCCACTACCTGATATGGCTATTATGATTCTACCCGTATGACCGAAATGCGGCCGATCGACGAGATTCGTGCGGTGTCCAGCATGGCACAGCGCAGCAGGCCGTCTGTCGGTTACGGTGAAGTCCGCCGGTCGGCCGGTCGTGCGATGCCATCCCCGGTGAGCAGGCCTTCGCAGGTGCGGCGCAGCGTCGCTGCGGCGCGGCGCAGCGGGCGGGAGGCGAGCCGGTTCTCGCTGAGCCTGCGGTAGCGGTCGAGAGTAGTGAGCAACGCGGCTCGGATGTCGTCGGCGGGGGTATCCGGTGGCAGGCCGAGCCGGGCGGTCACCTCGCCGCCCGCAGCGCCCAGCAGCAGCTCGATCGCCTCCCGCTGGTCGTCGTCCACGTCGACCTCGCCCAGACGCAGATCACCGAACAGCTTCAGTTCGGCCAGCGCGTGGGCGCCCGCCTCCAGGCGTTCCCGGCGGGTCCGTAATGTGTCTGCCGACGGGATCGGGTGGGCGTCGAGCACGGCGTCCAGGCGGCGCAGCGCGGTCTGGGCCTTGAGGACGTCGGCCCGTTCGGTGAACTGACGCTCCAGCAGTGCCCGCAGTTCGGGCAGACCGCTGCGGTGCTCAAGCTCCGCGACCAGCCCGGTCGCGTCGGTGACCAGCCCCGGCCGGATCAGCGCAACGGCGATCTGGACCCCGGCGAGCCCGAGCCGGCCCAGCAGCATGGAGCGATCATCGACGGTCGCCTCGATCCGCGGGTTCGCCGCGCGGAAGCGGTCCACCGACAGCAGCAGGGGGACACCGTCCACCGTCGGCTGGCCGGCGACGGACGCCAGGGCCGCGAACTCGCGGTCACCGAGCCACGTGCCGCACTGGGCGAGCAGACCCGCCACCGGCACGACCGTCTGCACCAGCGCCCGAACCCGGGGGTCGCGGCCCATGCCCGTGGTGACCCGATGCGCGAGGTCGATCGATTCGGCGTTGCCAGGCGCTATCTCATCCGCCCGGGACAGCACACCGATCGCGTGCGCCGGGGCGGTGTCGCGCAGTCCGGTCTGGCGGAAGGACTCCAGAAAGCTCACGTCCGCGGCGTGTAAATGCCGCATCAGGTAGATCACGGCGTCCGCCCCGCCGTGGTACCCGGCGTCCTCGCCTGCCTCGCCTGCCTCGCCGGACGGGTCGTCCTCGCCGCCCGACGGCTCGCCGGCTGGCAGCAGAAATGCGTGGCTTCGGCGTGACACCTCGGTTGACAGCGATGCGATACCCGGGGTGTCGATGAGCGTGAGGTGGCGCAGTTGCTCGCTCGGCAGCTCCACCCGCAGCCGTTCGACGTCCTCGGCGGCGTACGGCCCCAGGTCGATCCGGGCGCCGCCCGGCCCTCGGAGCAGCCCGACCTCCACCGTGGTGGCGGCACCGCTGACGTCCGACCTGCTCCCGGGCCTGCGCTCAGGTCGCAGGTCCGCCCGGGCCACGTGGCGCGGACCATGGTGGTACCAGGTCACCACCCGGGTGCACTCGCCGGCGTCCGTCGCCGCGATCTGTTCGCCGACCAGTGCGTTGAGCAGGGTGGACTTCCCCGCCTTGACCCGGCCGGCGATGGCGACCCGTAACGGACCGTCCAGCCAACGCAGCTCTCGGCGCAAGAGGGCTTCGGCCGGACTGCCCCGGTACGCCTCGGCGGCGTCGGTCAACAGCGCCTGGACATCCGAGCGCAGGGTCACCGGTGCTGCCCTGCCAGGAGCTCCAGGCGGTTGATCTCCGTGTTGAGCTCGGCGAGTCGCCGTCGGCTGCGGACATCGGTCGCCTTGATCTCAAGGGCAGCCGATTCGAGGTTACGTCCGGCCGATGTCTTGAGCTCGGCCGCGCGTTCGGTGAAGACGTTCCCCAACTGGTGGTAGATGTCCTGCTGGGCGCGCCGTGAGTCCGTGTGCGCCGCCTGCCAGGCTTTCTGGAGGTAGTCTTCCCCCGCGCGTTTCGCCTCTGCCCGATGGGCTGAAAGCTGATTCTCCCGGGACGTACGTAGCGTACGTTTTGCGACCACGAACATGACCGCCCCGCCGACCGGTGCCACGATCGGGGCGAGCGAGAGCCCAGCGAGAGTCCCGAATGCTGCGAGCAGGTGGATGGGCATCATGCCGATCGCGCCGCTGCGCAGGGCATGAGTCCAGCGCGCCCCGCGCCCGTCGGTGCGGAATTGAGGGTCTGCGCCCTCAGCCGCCGGCCGTCCCGACGCCAGCGAGGCCAGCGAGGCCAGGGAGGGGATCGCGGGCAGGGCATTGGTGGCCGTCTCGTCGGTCTGGAAGACGCCGGCAACCTGCTCGGCCAGCGCGTCAGCTTCTGTTCTCAGCATCGTCCGGTGCGCCATGAGCTCGCGGTTGGCCTGTTCGCACAGCCAGGCCCGCAGTTCGTCCCATCCCTGCACCAGGTCATCACTGGTCGCCACGCGCTGCCTGAACGCGCCGGTGACGGCCTGCAGCCGCTGATTGAGGTCGTCGTCCACCCGTCGTTCCAGGTGGGTGTTGCCGTCCCGGAGAATCCGCTGCCACCTCGCCGCCGCCGTGGTCATCGTGTGGGCGCGTGCTTCGGCCGCCTCCAGCCGGAGCCGCAGCGTATTCCTGACGGCCGGATCGGCACGCGCGGCCCGTTCCACCACCAACTCAGCCATGATCTGGGCGAGGGCGTCGCGTGCTGCCTCATCCGCGTCACGCCGCGCCTGCACCCGACACTGCTCGACGAGCGCGGAGCGGATGTGGCCGGCGAACGCCGGATAGCCCGATTCGGCGTCGACTTCGGGCACATCGGCGCGCAGGCCGTGGTCGCGCAGCGGCGCGGAGAGCGGAAATACCGGTGCCTCGATCCCGACCCGGTGCAGATGCCCGCGGTCGAGGTCGAGAATGCGTCGCCATTCGGGGTAGAAGTCAATCTTGGTCAGGGCGCAGACGACGACCGGACAGTGCTGTGCCGCCCCGCGCAGGAAAGCCAGCTCCGGCTCGGTGTACTCCTGACTGGCGTCCGAGACGAACACGACCGCGTCGGCATCGGAGACGGCTCGCAGGGTCGCGGCAGCGCGAGCGTCGGTGAGGCCGCCGTTCACCCCGGGCGTGTCGACGATTATCAGTCCGGACGCCAGAAGTTCATTCGGGACGCCGATCTCCACGCCGCAACCGGCCGACTGGTCGATCACGGTTTCCGTGCGGGCGGGCGCGTGCTGGATCATTGTGGGCGCCATGGTCGCCCCGATCGGGTCGACTGCGCAGACCTGCAGGTTCAGCAGCGCATTGACCAGCGAGCTCTTTCCCTTCTTGAACTCACCGACCACCACCACCTGGCATGACGTCGCGGTCAGCCGCGTGCGTTCCCGGGCCAGCCGTGCCTGTAGGTCGGCGCGCCGGTGCCGGCCGGCCTCGCGAATGACCGCATCCAGCAGGGACGTGTCCAGCAGCGACGCCTCCGGGGGGTCGGCTGCGACGGCACTCACAGGCACCTCACTGTCATCTCATAGATCTCCGTCCGGTACGTGCGGGCCACGCCTGACCTGCATCTTGAGTCAGTCTTGAGTGCCGATTGAGTACAACGTGAGTGCGCCTTCGCGCAATGAGTTCTTCTTGAGAGCGATGTGAGATACCTGGTCCTGCCGGTCACGCGAAGCATCAGGGGGATAGCCATGAGCCGACCGATACACGTCCTGCTCCATGCCAGTGACCCGATCACCCGGGCTGGTCTTGCTGCGCAGCTTGCGGGCTGTCCGGATATCGATCTCGTTGACGCGGGCCCGGGCCCCGCCGCCGGCCTGCCGCCGTCCTGCGGCGGGGACACGACGGTCGATGTCGCGCTGGTCGATGTCGCGCTGGTCAGCGTCGACACCGTTGACAAGCGGACGTTCGACCTCATCCGCGGTCTGTATCAGGCCGGAACGCCGGTGGTCCTCATCGTGACCGATCTGGATTCCGCCGATGTGACGGCCGTGGTGGAAGCGGGTATCACGGCGCTGATCCGGCGCGCCGGCGCCACCCCGGATCAGGTGTTGGCCGCGATTCGCGGGGCGGCCAGCGGCGAGGGTTTCCTGCCGCCCGACCTCCTCGGCGGGCTGCTCAGCCAGGTGCGCCACGTCCAGTGCCAGGTGCTCACGCCACGTGGTCTCACCCTGTCGGGCATCTCCGAACGAGAGCGGGACGTGCTCCGGTTGGTCAGCGAGGGGTGCGACACCCGCGAGATCGGTCGGCAGCTCTGCTACTCCGAACGCACCGTCAAGAACGTCCTCCAGGACGTCACCCGCCGGTACGGCCTGCGTAACCGGTCCCACGCGGTCGCCTACGCGCTACGACAGGGTCTGCTCTGACCGGACACT